>JACCYI010000022.1 GCA_013696535.1 Solirubrobacterales bacterium | reverse complement strand
TGCGCGCCTGCAACGGCGAACCGCCCGACGTCCTGCTCTGCACCCACACCGGGATCCCCTGGACGCGGCGGGTCGACGGCACGCTGATCGTCAACGTCGGCGCGGTCGGCCGGCCTGCCAACGACGGGCGGGCCGAGAGCTGGTACGCACTGGTCGACGTGCATCACGGGCGTGCCGAGGCCACGCTCGTTCCGCTGGCGTATGACGTCGCCGCCCAAGCCGCCGCGATGCGCGCCGCCGGCCTGCCCGAGCCGTTCGTGGAGACGATCGAGACCGGCTGGTGGACGACATGCCTGGAAGTCGTCCCGCCTCCGGAGCGCGCCCGCGGCCGTTATCACCTCTATCGCGAACGGCTGCCGACGGGGTTCGCCGTCGAGGGAGCGGGCTGGGCGGATGCCGGGGAGCCGGAGGACGACGGCCTGCCCGTCGTGACCCTGTTCGGTTCGCCCCTGTTCCCCCCGCGGCTGTGGATCTACTCGAACTTCCACTGCAACCTCGCCTGCGACTACTGCGTGGTGGCCTCGTCACCGGCGGCGCGCAAGCGCTCGCTGGGGTTCGATCGCTTCGCCGCGCTCGTCGACGAGGCGGTCGCCGAGAACTTCTCGGAGCTCTACGTCACCGGTGGCGAGCCCTTCGTCGAGCCGGACATGGTCGACATGCTCGCGTACGCGAGCGAGCGTCTTCCGACGGTGTGCCTGACCAACGCCATGCTGCTCCGGGGCGGTCGTCGCGGTCGCGAGCTCGCCCGCCTGGCCGGTCGCGAGAACCTGGTGTTGCAGTCCTCGATCGATGGCTCCCACGCTTCCACCCACGACGCCTGGCGCGGGCGCGGGTCCTTCGCCAAGGCGATGAACGGCATCGCCTACGCCCGCGAACTCGGGCTCGGCCTGCGCGTTGCGATGACCGAGACACCCGCGAACCGCGGAGAGGGGGCCGAGCTGGGTCGGCTGCTCGCAGGTCTGGGAGTGCAGGGCGACGACTTCGCGGTGCGCCCGCTCGTCGCTCGCGGGTCCGCCGCCGGGGTCGAGGAGGGGATCCAAGTCTCCGAGGCCGTCATGGTCCCTGAGCTGACCGTCACCGCCGACGGCCTGCATTGGCATCCCGTCGGAGGCGACATCGGAGCGTCCCCGGACTTCGTGGTGGCCCAAGGCGGTCGCGTGCCACTCTCGGAGGGCAAGCGCCTGATCACCCAGCGCTTCCTCGAGCTGCGCCAAGCCGACGGCACGCTGCCTGAGGCGTTCCACTGCGCCGTCTGACTGCGTATAGCATCGCGCCCACATGAGCACCACCATCGGGATCATCACCGGCTCGGGCACCCACGCCCTTCCCGACTTCGACGGCGGCCCGCCCGAGCTCATCGCGACCGAGTGGGGCGAGGCGGAGGTCTCGTGTGGACGCTTCGCCGGGAGCGAGGTGGTCCACTTATCGCGTCATGGGGAGGGACACGTCCGGCTGTCCAATCACGTCACCCACCGGGCGAACGTCGCGGCGCTCGCACGGGCGGGCGCCGAAGCGGTCATCGCCGTCACGGTCTGCGGGGGCGTCGACCCGCAACTCGAGCTGGGCTCGCTGATCTGCTTCGACGACCTGCACTTCCCCGTCAACCGGCTGCCCGACGGATCGCTGTGCACCTTTTTCAATGAGCCGGGAGACCGTCGTCGCGGCCACTGGATCTATGCGAACCCCTACTCGCCTGCCCTGCGAAAGGGGCTGCTCGGCGGTGCCCGGGATGCCGGCCTGGTCATGCGCGACGGTGGGTGCTACGGCCACGTTGACGGACCGCGGTTCAACACGAAGGCGGAGATCCGTGGCCTGGCGGCGTGCGGCGTGACCGCCGTCTCACAGACCGCCGGCCCCGAGACCGTTCTCGCGGGAGAGCTCGAGCTCCCGTTCGCGTTGCTCGGCTTCGTGACGGACTACGCAAACGGGGTGGCCGACGAGCCGACTCCGGTCGAGACGCTGGTGGAGATGATGGGCCGCTCCACGCAGGCGTTCGGCTCGGTGATCGCGAGCGCGCTCGGGCGCATCGAGGGTGCCGAGCTCGGCGGAGCGGGCGTCGTGTATCGCTTTGGTTCCGACTGAGCTCTCGGCGCAGCCGTCCATCTCGGTGATCGTCCCCGTGCTCGACGAAGCTGCGGGGATCGAAGCTCTGCTCGATCATCTGGCGGAGCTGCCGGGCGATTTCGAGGTCGTCGTCTGCGACGGCGGCTCGCGAGACGGAACGGCTGAGCTCGCAGGGGCGCATCCCTCGGCGCCCGTCGTCCTGCGCACCCCTCGCGGTCGCGCCGAGCAGCAGAACGCCGGTGCGGCGACCGCGCAGGGTGAGGCTTTGGTGTTCCTGCACGCCGACTCGCGGCTGCCCGCCGGAGCCATCGCGGCGATCCGGGGAGCGCTCAGCGACCCCGGATGCCCGGGCGGCAACTTCTCACTGCGATTCGACGCCGCCGACCGCTTCTCGCGCAGCCTGACACGTTGGTACGCGATCCAGCGGCGGCACGGCATCTACTACGGCGATTCGACCCTCTGGGTGCGCCGGAGTGCGTGGCAGGCGTTGGGCGGCTTCAAGCGCGTGCCGATCATGGAGGACTACGAGCTGGTCCGCCGGCTCGAGCGCCGGGGGCGCACCGCGTGCCTGCCGGGCCCGGCACTCACCTCGTCGCGTCGCTGGCTGGCAGCGGGAGTCGCGCGGACGGTGCTGGCCTGGGTTGTGATCCGGTGGCTCTGGATCGCCGGTGTGCCGCCCGCTCGGTTGGTGGCGCTCTACCGTGAGGTCCGCTGAGCTCAGTTGGAGCGCACCCGCCCGCGCTTGACTGCTCGCACCCGCGCCGACACCCGGCCCGCGAGCCGTGTCTCCGTGACCCGGGCGGTACGAGCGCCCTTGCCACGCTCGCGGTCGACGAAGAGCTTCACCCCGTCGAAGCGGTCGATCCTCGCGAGTGCCCTGGTCAACGCGCGCAGCGACTGCGGCCCCTTGTCGAGGTCGGAGCCGTCCTGCTTGGAGGAGTCATTCCCTTCCCCACCGCTGAAGTCGACGGTGATGGAGTCGAGCAGGCTCGTGTCGGAATCGTCGGCGTCCGTCCCCCGTAGGACGATCCGATGCGAGCCCCGGTCGAGATCCGCGGGCATCCTGAGTGGGGTCTTCAGCACCTGCTTGGCCCCCCGGAGTCGCTGGACGGTGATCAGCGCCTGGACGGTCTGGCCCGCGCGCACACGCGCCGGAAGCTCGAGCTTGCGCATGAAGGCGAGATCTGCCCCCCGGCGCACTCGCACCCCGGCGTTCACACCGGTCACGTGAAGCGGCCGGCCCGTGTAGTCGCCGATCAGGCTCAGCGCCTGCTCCACGTCTGCCGCACCGGCTGTCGCCACGCCGTTGCCGATGGCCCCGTCCTGGTCCAGGCCGGCCGCCGCGTTGCTTACGTAGCGGTTGCAGAACCGCACCGGGCGGGCCAGTTCGCGTACGTCGATGCGCGCGCACATGTCACCCGAGACCTTGCCCGGAGCGCTCTTGAGAATCCCGGCGGTCGCCTGAACGACCGCCAGCGGCGCGACGGCGGCCACCAGCGGGATGCCGAGCGGGTCCTGGATGTCGGTTTCGTCCGCGACCTGGGTGTCGACGCTTGCGACCCGTTGCGTGTCCTGGTCACGAACGCTCACCCGCACTGCGACGGTGCGCGGTGGAGCGCCGAGACGACCGACGACCGACGTGATCGCGTCGTTGGAAAGCGTTCCAACCGTGTGAGAGGGAGCCGCGAGCTTGTAGGTGGAGGCGAGCGCGCCGAGTGCGAGGGGATTGTTGATCACCCGGTAGACGTACGCGTCCTGCAGCAGCAGGTTCCGGCGCCCGGCCGCGTCGAGCTCGTGCCCGAAGCTCCATACGCGATCACCGTCGACGTAGGCGACGGTGCCCACGCCGCCCACTGTGATGTCGCCGGATGAGTAGCCGACGCCCATGGCCGAGCCCGGACGCAGGATCTGAGGTGGGAAGCGCGTGAGCGGCCCGGACGGTGCCGTCACGAAGCGAATACCTCGCTGGGCGCCCGCTCGGTCGAGCGCCGCCACCAGCGGGCCGCTGAGCCCGGAGACGGTCAGCGGCTCGGTCAGCTTGCGCGCGTGCCGGCTGACGTCGCGGCGTGGATTCGCGCCGGCAGGCGCATCGGGCGGGTTGCCCAGGATCGCCTCGATCGGGGTGGCGAGGGCGACCTTCCCCCCATACTCACCGATGGCTTCGGAGATCGCTCCGACGTTCGCTGCGACGCCGCGCGAGTCAGGGCAGTAGATCGGGGAGCCGGAGAATCCCGGGCCGAGGCCGGTCGCGTCCACCGCGGCGCCTGAGACGCTGACCAGGATGCGGGGCCCATCCGAGGTCGGATCGCCTTCGACGACGTCGAGGATCTCGGCGTCGAAGCGCGCGGGTTCTAGACCGCGGATGACCGACAGCGCGGAGCACTTCATCCCGGCGCGGACGTCGCTCAGCGGCATGATCGGGTCGGCCGCCTGTGCGGAGGCGGTGAGCACGGCGAGGACCAGAAGGCTCACCACAAGTACGCGACGGTGACGCAACCGCTCGGAGACTAGCGAGCGGACCCCTAACCTATGCGCTCGGACGGGACTTCCGTCCGACACACTGGGGAGTAGTGTAATGGCTGCACGCAGGCCTTTGGAGCCTTGTAGTCGCGGTTCAAGTCCGCGCTCCCCAGCTTGAGGCGAAGAAGCTCGGCGCGTCGTGCCGGCGCTCCGCGAGTGCTCGTTCGATGGCGTCGGTGACGGGGTCGAACTTGGTGCCGGAGCAGCGCCGAAGCTCTTCCTTCGCCTCACCCGGTTGCATCGCGGGACGGTACGCGCGTTCGGCGGTCATGGCGTCATACGCGTCGGTGGGAAGACGATCCGCGCGATCAGCGGGATCGCGGTCCCCTCGAGCTGGTCGGGGGCTCCGCACCGCCGCCCGCCCGGCCCTACTTCCGGTTGTAGAGGCGTTCGTCGGCGTGTTCGCGCAGACGGCCGGCGATGCGGCGCAGCAGCTCGTCGCCGGCGGGGTGGCCGAACGCATCGTTGTAGGACTTGAGCCGTCCAGATCGAGCAGCGCCAGCTGTGACGGTCCCGCCTCTTCTGCGAGGGCGGCGTCCAGGTCCCGATCCAGCTGCCGCCGGTTCGCCAATCCCGTCAGCGCGTCGTGGCTGGCCTGATGGGCGTTCGCCGACGCGGACAAGCGCAGCTGCAGGTCGGTGCTGGCGGCGGCGGCCAGATTCTCCAGTATCGCCCGCTCGTCGGGCGCCCAGGTCCGCGCCGTGCCGTCGATCGTGCACAGGGCGCCCATGCGCCGGCAGGACTGGGTCACGAGCGGGATGCCGAGGTAGGCGCGCACATCCGGTTCGGGGACGGCGAGGTTGTGGCGCAGGACCGGATGCTCCAGCGCGCCCGGGACGTCGAGGATGCCGTCGGACAACGACGTGCTGGCAGAACGAATGACTCAACGGCGTCTCCCGAGCTTCCGCCGCCCAGCCGGTCACGCCCTGCATCGCCGCGAAGTACTGCCGGTGATCATCGACGAGCGACACCACGGCGATCGGAGCGTTGACCATCGCGCAGGCCAACCGGGTGAACCGCTCGAGCGCCGGCTGTGCGCCGGCGTCCATCAGGCCGGTCGCCTGCAACTCGGCGAGGCGCGCAGCGTCGAGCAGGGCCGCCGCGGGCTTTTGGTCTGCCGGGGGACTCCACGGGGAATTCGTCGGTCGGCCGCGCGAGTGCTTGAGCGCGTGAAGCCCCGCGCGGCTCTACGATGCACGGGTGAGCGTCCCCACGGTGGTCATCCTGGCCGGCGGCGGAGGCACGCGCATGCGGTCGGCCACCCCGAAGGTGCTGCATCCGCTGTGCGGCCGCCCGCTTGTGTTGTGGCCGGTCATTGCCGCTCAGGCAGCGGGCGCCGGACGGGTGATCGTGGTCGACAACCCGCAACGGCGGCTCGCGGGCCTGCTTCCGGAAGGCGTCGAGACCGTGGTGCAGCAGGCGCCGAAGGGGACCGGGGACGCGGTGACGGCTGCCGCAGGGCTCATCGACCCGGCAACCCCCGTCGTGATCCTCAGCGGCGACGTCCCGCTCATAACGCCCGAGGCGATCATCGCGCTCGTGGAGGAGCACGAGAGCCGTGGGGCCGCAGCCACCATCGCGACCATGGTGCTCGACGATCCCAGCGGCTACGGGCGGGTGGTGCGCGCGGCCGACGGCTCCGTCGCAAAGGTGGTCGAGACCAAGGTGCCGGGAGACGCGAGCGTCGAGGAGCTCCGGATCGACGAGGTCAACACGGGCATCTTCGCCTTCGACGGCTCGGCGCTCGTCGACGCTCTCCGCCGGGTCGAGCCGGCCAACGCGCAGGATGAGTACTACCTGCCCGACGTCCTGCCGATCCTCCTCGCCGCGGGGCACTCAGTTGCCGCGCACCGCGTGGCGGACCCGGTGATGTCGCTCGGGGTCAACGACCGGGTCGACCTGGCGGAAGTCCGCACCCACGCGCAGAAGCGGATCCACGACGCCCATGCCCGTGCCGGTGTGACCATCGTCGATCCCGCCTCCACCCTGATCGACGTCGGCGTGATCATCGGCCGGGATTCGATCATCGAGCCCTCGAGCTTCCTCCGAGGAGCGACCGTCATCGGCGAGCGGTGCACGGTCGGCCCGCTCACGACCGTCATCGACTCGACCCTCGGCGACGAGGTCACCGCTCCGCACTCATACCTGACCGGGGCCCGGGTCGGAGACCGCACGTCGGTCGGGCCCTTCGCCTACCTGCGCCCGGACGCGGTCCTCGAGGAGGGCGCCAAGGCCGGGACCTTCGTCGAGATCAAGAACTCGCGGATCGGCGCCGGCGCCAAGGTCCCACACCTCTCCTACGTGGGGGATGCCGACGTCGGGGAGAAGTCGAACCTCGGGGCCGGCACCATCACCGCCAACTACGACGGCAAGCGCAAGCACCGCACGACGATCGGGCGCAGCGTCAGAGTGAGCATCCATACCGCCCTGGTCGCTCCGGTGACCGTCGGGGACGGTGCTTACACGGGCGCCGGATCGGTGATCACGGCGGATATCCCCGCGGGCGCTCTGGGCATCGCCCGCGAGCGCCAGCGCAACGTCGACGGCTACGCCGAACGGAGGAAGTGAGTGGACATCGAAACGCTGTCGGGAGCCCGGCGTAGACTGCCGCTGGTGAGCGCGCTGGACCCGTCGCCCGCCGCATCCTCTGCCCTCACGCTGGGCTACGACAAGCGCCTGATGGTCTTCTCCGGGCGCGCCAATCCCGAGCTGGCCGCCCGGATCGCCGGCAAGCTGAACGTGGAGCTCGGCGGCGTGACGCTGAAGACCTTTGACGACGGCGAGGTCTACTGCCGGTATGAGGAATCCATCCGCGGGGCGGACGTCTTCATCGTCCAGCCCACCTGCGGAAATCCGGTGACCGGCGTCTCACCGAACGACGCGCTCATGGAGCTCCTGCTCCTGATCGACGCTGCGGTGGGGGCTTCCGCGCATCGCGTGATCGCGGTCACCCCGTGGTTCGGTTACTCGCGCCAGGACAAGAAATCGGCCCCGCGCGAGCCGATCTCTGCGCGGCTCGTCGCTCGTGCGCTGGAGTCCGCCGGCGCGGACCGGGTGCTGACCATGGATCTGCACGCAGGCCAGATCCAGGGCTTCTTCTCAAAGCCGGTCGACCACATGACGGCGCTCTTCATGCTCACGCAGTACTTCGCCGATCAGCAGCTCGAGGACCTGGTGGTGGTGTCTCCGGACGCGGGCCGCGTGAAGCTGGCCAAGAACTTCGCGTCGAAGATCGGGGCCGAGCTGGCGATCCTCAACAAGGAGCGCCCGGCTCAGCAGGTGGCAGAGATCGGTTATGTGATCGGTGACGTGCAGGGTCGCACGGCGATTCTCGTGGACGACATGATCGGCACCGCCGGCACGCTGATGGCGGCCGCCCAGACCGTCATGGACGAGGGGGCGGCGCGCGTCTTCGCGGCGGCCACCCACGGGCTCTTCTCAGGCCGCGCCTACGAGAACCTCGCTTCGTCCCCGTTCGAGCAGATCGTCGTCACGGACACGGTGCCGCTGAGGCCCGGAGCCCCTGACAAGATCCAGGTCCTCTCCTGCGCCGACCTGCTGACCGACTCGATCCGCAGGATCTTCACCGATGATTCGGTTTCCGAGGTCTTCGGGGGCGAGAATCAGCTGTTCTAAGCGTCGCGAGCGGGTTCGGAAGGCATGAGTTCCAGGTCAAGCGCACGTCGCGTGGGTCGGGTCGGCCAGCTGCGTTCGCCGTCTCCGGAGACGTGCACGGAGCAGGCCTCGTCCTTGACGTGACGGCTCATGCAGCTCCTGACTTCTTGAGGTGCTCGGTCATCTCCTCGATCTCGCGCTGCTGGGCGTCGATGATCTCTCGGGCCAGCGTCTTGAGCTCGGGGTCTGAGCCCTTGGCCAGCTCGACCTTGGCCATCTCGACGGCGCCCTTGTGGTGCGGCACCATCATCTTGATGAAGAGGTCGTCGAAGGGCGCGACCGTCTTCAGTTGCTCCGTGTCGTCGCCCATGCCCATCATGTGCGCGGGGACGCCGAGGGCGCCCTTCTCCACGCCGGCGTCGGCCAGCTGGCTGTCCTCGCGGCGCAAGGTCGAGATCTCGGCCTTCTGCGTGCGGACGATGTCTTCGGCCAGCCCTGTGACGAACGGGCTCTCGCCGCGCTCCAACGCGATTTCGGCCATCTCGACCGCTGACTCGTGGTGCGGGATCATCTCGGCCACGAAGGCGCGGTCGGTGCCGTTGCCTGCAGCCGCGCTCTTGTCCGGGTCCCCGTCGCCGCCGCAGCCCGCGATGGCCAGGGTTCCGGCAGCCAGCAGCGCCAGCAGCTTGGTTCGCTTCTTCATTGCTTTCTCCTTGAGTTTGCGTCCGTGTGTCTGCGTGTTCGGAACTGAGCGTGCGGAGCGCACAAGGGCGCGCCACCGAATCAGCTGCCGATCAACGCCGGCTGACGCAGAGCAGGAGAATGAGTGCGGGCCCGGCCCGGGCCCGAGGCATGGGCGATGGCGCGAGCCACGATGCTGCCGCGGGCAGCAGGGAGCGGGTTGGGCGCCAGCGCCCGAGTGAGATCAGCCCAAGCACAACCGCCAGCACCGCGGCGCCCACGGCGGTGAAGGCGGCCAAACACATCTCGACTGCGGCGCCCATCTGCATGCCGCCATGAGCGTCGCCCGGGGCTGCTCCGCTGTGGTGCACGACGATCGCCGCTGCGCAGACGAACACCGCGACGAACGCCACCAGATGGCGGCGGTGACGCTGGAGCGCTCGGCGCACGCCGATCGGACCCATCCTCCGAGACTACCGGCCGTAGTGCGGGGCGGAGTCGGGGGCCAGAGCGGCGCGGCGTCAAGCCCGGCGAGACGGAGCCTCGGTACCGCCCCGCTCAACAGAACGGCTCAATCGTGCCCTCTTGGCGCGGTGGGGACCGTCAACTTCACGTCCGGGACGGCGACCGTCGACCACGAACGCGGACGTTGTCGGACCACCTCCACCGACTGTGCGAAGCTGGCTGTGATGCTGGGCTGGGATGACTTCTGCCGCGAGCGGTGACGGGTTCCGGCGCGGCGCGACTTTCCGAGCTCCTCGGTCTGTCGGACGAAGAGCTGATGCTCGTGCTCGACGCCGACCCGCTGGCCATCGTGTCCGGGGACCTCGAGGACAAGTCCGAGCTGCCGATCCTGCTCGACCTCCTCGCCGAAGCAGAGGAACGGGCCGGGGGCCCGGTGCTGCGGCGCTGGGTCCGGCGCGAGGGCCCGGCGGGACGGCCGATCGATCACCTCACGCATCGAGACTTCGAGCGCTTCGAGGACGCGTTGAGCACGCTCGCCGAGCGCGGCTTCGTGCTGCGCGGCGGCGGCTGACCGTTACTCGTCGGGGTCGGGGCGCTTCTCGCCCGGCCACACGCCGGTCAGGTACTGAAAGCCACGCGCGCCGTAACGGTCGACGACGACCCGGATGAGCTTGAAGACGACGCCCTGGAGCGCCGCGGCGGCCAGCAGCTTCGGCCACGCCGCTTCTTCAGTGGTGGCCTTGGGCGGATCCTCGTCGTCGAACTTGGTCCACGCGAAGTTGAAAGCGCGCTTGCCGACCAGGGCGGCCAGGATGCCGAAGAGAATGCCGAAGGGCTTGTAGATGAGCTTCATCGCGCCGCGAGCTTACCGGCATCGACCGCCAGGACAACCGTTCACCCTTGGCTTCCGCCCCTCGGTCGGTCAACATCTCCTTAACTCCGACCGATACTGGAGTCCAGAAGGAGCTTATGGACGACCATCACGCTGACGACCTGCTGAGACGCGCGCTCATCGAGCCCGACGATTCGGCTGCGGTCGCACTTCGCATCTCGGGACTGTCGCTTTCGGACACGCTCACGGTCGTCTTCCACGGCCGGCGCGATCTCGGCACGATCCAGACCTACGTGGCGCATGGCGGCCGGGGGCGGGGCGCCGCCGTCGGCGCCGACGAGCTGTTGCGCGTGCCGTGCGACCTCGACCTCGCAGAAGCCGAGGATCGCGACGAGGCCGAGCGCCTGTACGCCGAGCAGGCCGCGGCGCTGCGCGATGCGCTTCAGGGGGCGGACATGGTCCTCGACATCTGGCGGGAGCCGCTCGAAGACCTGACGGGCTCGCGCGTGACCGTCGACCGGTCCGTCGGGCTCACGGTCCGCCTGCCCGCGCACCGCCTTATGCCGTGCGCGCTGGTGGCCCCCGAGCGCCGGCTCGTCGTCACACCCGTGTGCGCCGCGCGGCCCCTCGCCGCCGGACGCCCGCAGATGGGCATCGCATGCGCCCAGCAGGACGTCGCCCGCGTCTATCCGCTTCCCGACGACCCCGTGCGCTGCCTCGAGGACTTCTTCGAGGTGGCGGCGGAGCACGCCAGGCGCACGGGTGAGCAGCTAGGCCGTCAGGAGACCTCGGTGCAGCGATTCCTCGAGCTCTCGAGCGACGAGTTCGGCCAGACGGGCTAGAACCGACCGCCGGCGGGTCATCATGGCCGGCGTGTCGCGCCCGGCTCGCCTGACCCTCATCGCCATCGCGATCTTCGCGTTCATCGCCATCTCGCTCCTCCTCGCGCGCGCTCTCACCGCCACCGGAGCTGAGCGCGCTGCTGTGCTCGACGTGCTCAAGGCCCAGGTCCGGGGTGACGGGGACGCGGTGCTCTCCGACCTGCCCGACTGCGCCCGTGAGCCCGCCTGCGCGGCGACCACGCGGTCGCGGGCGCAGCGCCTGCGGCGTCCGGGCGAGGTCAAGGTGCTCAATTACCGACCGTCCGTCGGCCTGTCTCTCACGCGTCAGTCCGGGATCGGTCGGGTCGCGTGGAAGGCCGGCGGGGCGCTCCCGGTCGTGCAGTGCGTCAGGGTGCGTCGGGAGGGACCGCTGACGGGTGGTGGCGTGACTCTGCTCTCGCTCTCTGACCCCATCGGGGGGGAGGCTCCGTGCGGAGGTTGATCGGCGAGCGCGACCTTCCGCCCCCGTGTGTGTTGACATGCCGCGTCATGCTCAATCGCCTGCCCCTCCTGATCACCGCGGTCGTCGTCCTCTTCGCGCTCGTCCTGCCTCAAGCGGCGGGCGCGGATACCCCGACGTCGCGGACCCTCTACGCCGACGGCGCCGAAGGCCGACTCCTGATGGGCGGCGAGTGGCTGTTCCGGCTCGACAAGGAGGACGTCGGCTTCAAGCAGCGCTTCCAGCTCCAGACGGGCCGAGAGGGTTGGACCGCGGTCCAGGTGCCGCACGCCTGGAACGTCGGAGACGACTCCCCCGAGTCCATGGCCGGCTCCACGGGCTGGTACCGCAAGGACTTCTCCCTGCCGAGCGCCGATCAGGCGTTGACCTGGGCCGTGCGCTTCGAGTCGGTCAACTATCGCTCGCAGATGTGGCTCAACGGCAAGCCGCTCGGGTCGCACAAGGGTGCCTACCTTCCGTTCGAATTCGCGCTGGCCGGAGTGAAGCGTCGTGGAACCAACCGCCTCGTGATTCGCGTCGACTCGCGGCGGCGACCCACCGACTTCCCGCCCTCAGGGCTGACGGCGGTCGGAGGGCCGACCGGCGGCTGGTGGAACTACGGAGGTCTGATCCGCGAGGTCTACCTGCGGCGCATGGATCGCATCGACTTCGCGCAGGTGCGCGTGACCCCGGACCTTCCGTGTGCCACCTGCAACGCGACCGTCAAGGTGCAGACGCGCCTTCACAACGTCTCGGGACAAAGAGTGACCACGAGGGTGACGGGCCGTTTCGGTGCTCAGCGCTTCACGCTGGGCACCGTCTCCCTCGGGCCGGGAGGTGTGACCAGCCGCGAGACGTTTCTCCGCGTGCGGAAGCCCCGCCTCTGGACTCCCTCGACCCCCAACCTCTATCCCGTCTCGCTGAGCGCGAGCGCCGGCGGTCGCAAGCTGGCCGGCTTCAAGCTGAAGTCGGGGGTGCGCTCCATCAAGATCTCGCCGGACGGCCTCCTCCTCCTGAACGGCCGCCGGGTCAACCTGCGTGGCGTCGGGTTACACGAGGACTCCAAGGAGCGGGGCTTCGCGATCGACAACGCCGTGCGCGAGAAGCTCGTGGACGACGCCAAGGACCTCGGCGCCACCATGATCCGCACCCACTACCCCATGCACCCTTACATGCACGAGCTCGCTGATCGCAAGGGGCTGCTCATCTGGTCCGAGATCCCCGTATACGCGGTGAAGACCCGCTACCTCGCAGAGCGCACCGTCCGCGCCCAGGCGGCGAGAGAGCTCACCAAGAACATCGAGACGTTCGCCAACCACCCGTCCGTGATGATCTGGTCGATCGCCAACGAGCTCTCGTCACGACCGGGGCCCGTGCAGAGCTACTACATCAGGCGGGCCGCCGCGCAGGCCAAGCGTCTGGACCCCACGCGCCCCGTCGGCCTGGCCGTCGCGGGCTACCCGTCGGCGGGCTGCCAGCCCGAGTATGCGCCGCTCGACGTCGTCGGAGTCAACGAGTACTTCGGGTGGTATCCGGGAGCCAACGGCTCCCTCTTCGACCGCAAGGGCCTCTCGCCGTTCCTGGACCAGGTCCGCGCGTGTTACCCCAAGAAGGCGATCATCGTGACCGAGTTCGGCGCCGAAGCCAACCGCGAGGGTCCCGTGGAGGAGAAGGGCACCTACGCCTACCAGCGTGAGTACGTCAACTTCAACCTTGCGACCTTCGCCACCAAGCCGTGGCTGAGCGGGGCCCTCTACTGGGCGCTCAACGAGTTCCGCGTCCGTCCGGGCTGGGATGGCGGCAACCCGCGACCCAACGCGCCGATCCACCAGAAGGGCCTGACCGCCTACGGCACCTTCGCCCGCAAGCCTGCGTTCGCCGACGCACAAGCGTCATTCCGCGCGACGGACCAGCTCGGAACCGGGGCGACGCCCGCCGGCGTCAAGCGCTCAGTGACGGGCCGGTGAGCGGACCGGGCTGCGC
>JACCYI010000361.1 GCA_013696535.1 Solirubrobacterales bacterium | reverse complement strand
CTCCACCACCGCCCCCACGATCGCGAAGGAGTCCTCGGGCGAGGCCAAGCGCGGCACGCCGCTCTCGGCCACGTCCGCCCGGTTCGTCGACTCGATGTAGTCGGCGAACGCGGCGAGGACGACGTCGCGGCGCTCCATCGCCCGCGGGCCGGCGCCGATGATCTCCACCAGCAGCGTCTGCGCCTGATCGGGGAACGCGGCGAGGGCGTGCAGGAAGGCGGTGATCGCCGCCCGGTAGCGCGCCACGGGATCGTCAGGATGCGAGCTCGAGGCCTCACGCATGGCGCCGAGCACCGCCTCGGAGGCGGCGTCGAACAGCGCGAGGATGCAGTCCTCCTTGTTGTCGAAGTGCTCGTAGAAGGTGGCCTTCGACATTCCCGCCTCGCGAGCGATCGCTTCCGCGGTGGCGTCCGCGTAGCCCATGCGACTGAAGATCGCCGCGGCCGCGGCGAACAGGCGATGGCGCTGACGGTCCTGCCGCACCTCGAGCGGCGGGGCATGGCGCCCGCGTGGCGCTCTCTCTCGCTCTTCCACCAGCCGAGACTACCCGAGGTGACTACCCTTGGACCATGCTTCGACGTTCGTTGGTCCCGGCGCTCGCCGCGCTGTTGCTCGCGGGCTGCGGAGCCGGCGCCAAGTCCTCGACGGCCGACTTCTCGGGTGAGGACAAGCGGGTCGCCCAGGTCCTCGAGGACTTGCAGGCTGCAGGGGAGACGGGCGACGCCGCGGAGATCTGCAGCCGCATCCTCTCCGCTCAGCTCGTCGACCGACTCAAGGCGAAGGGATCGAGCTGCACCCAGGAGCTCGACGACGCGCTCGGCGACGCCGACGACTTCGAGCTCGGCGTCGAGCGGGTCCAGGTCACCGGTACGAGCGCCACCGCCACCGTGTCCAACGGCGACGGGCGCCCGCAACTGGTCAAGCTCGTGCGCGAACGCCGCGGCTGGCGGGTCTCCGAACTCAGCTGAGCAAGCTAGCCGAGCGTGCGGCCGTACTGTCGCTCGTAGTACGCGCGATAGTCGCCTGACCGGATCGGCTCCCACCACGCCGGGTTGTCGCGGTACCAGGCGACGGTCCGTTCGAGCCCCTCCGCGAAGCGCACCTCGGGCTCCCAGCCCAGTGATTGGACCTTCTCCGATCCCAGCGAGTACCGGCGGTCGTGCCCCGGGCGGTCGGTGACGTACTCGACCAGATCTGCGGAAGCCCCGGTGAGCTCGATGATCCGCTCGACGACTTCGAGGTTCGGGCACTCGTCAGGTCCGCCGACGTTGTAGACCTCGCCCGGGGCTCCGTGGGCGAGGACGTGGCCGATGCCGCGGCAGAAGTCCTCGACGTAGAGCCAGTTGCGCACCTGCTGGCCGTCCCCGTAGACCGGCAGGCGATCGCCGTGCAGCGCGTTGAGGATCATGAGCGGGATGAGCTTCTCGGGATACTGGAACGGCCCGTAGTTGTTCGATCCGCGGCAGATGAGCGTCTCGAGGCCGTACGTGTGGAAGTAGCTCGAGACCAGCAGGTCGCCGCCCGTCTTGGTGGCGGAATACGGCGAGGACGGTGCAAGTGGGCTCGACTCGGTGAACGACCCTTCGTCGATCGAGCCGTAGACCTCGTCAGTGGAGACCTGCAGGTAACGCAGGCCACCTTCGCGAGCGGCCTCCAGGAGCACGTAGGTGCCCTGGGAATGGGTGGTGACGAAGGCGTCCGGTTCGGCGATCGACCGATCGACGTGCGTCTCGGCCGCGAAGTTGATCACCGCGTGGCAGCCGTCGACCGCCCGGCAGACGGCCTCGCGATCCTCGATGCCGCCGTGGACGAAGGAGAAACCGTCAAGGTCGCTGACGTCCTTCAGGTTCTCCTCCCGACCCGCGTAGGTGAGCTTGTCGAGGACGACCACCTCGTCCCCGTGGTCCCGGATCCGGAGTCGGACGAAGTTCGAGCCGATGAATCCGGCACCACCGCAGACCAGCAGCTTCATCGGGTCACCCTTGTCGTCTCGAGGTAGGCGGAGAGTCCGTCCTGCCAGGAGGGCAGGCGGGGCGCGTCCGCCGCGCGTTCGGTACCGAGCACGGAGAAGGCGGGGCGCAGGGCAGGACGGCCGAGGTCGACGCTTCGCCCTGGGCGGACGGTGCACTTGACGTGTGCGCGCGTGAAGATCTCGCGGGCGAAGTCGAACCACGAGCAGCGTGCCGGGGCCGTCGCGTGAAGGACCCCCTTTGTCCGCCGCTCGGCGAGGGAGACCAGGGCCTGGGCTAGATGTCCCGTGTACGTCGGGCACCCGACCTGGTCGTCGACGACCGTGATCTCGTCGCGTTCTGAAGCCAGCCGCAGCATGGTCGCGACGAAGTTCGGGCCGTTGGCCCCGAAGAGCCAGGCCGCCCGCACGATCGCCGCACGGTCGGGGTCGATGGCACGCTCCCCGGCCAGCTTGGAGCGTCCGTAGGCCGACAGGGGCGAAGTCTCATCTGACTCCACGTACGGCTCGCTCGCTCGCCCGTCGAAGACGTAATCAGACGAGACGTGAACGAGGTGGACGCCGGCGTCGCGCGCTTCGCTCGCCACAAGTCCCGCACCGTCCCCGTTGACGGTGGTGGCGGCTTCCTCGGCCGTCTCGGCGGCGTCCACGTCCGTCCACGCGGCGCAGTTGATCACCGACTCGGGGACGGCCGAAGCTAGGGCGGCGCGCACGGTCGCGGCCTCGGTGATGTCGAGGTCGCGACGGGTGAGCGCGATCACGTCGTGGCCCGCGCCTTGGGCAGCGACGACGACGTCATGGCCGAGCATTCCGGCGGCGCCGGTCACAAGGATGCGCATCGGGCTAGAGAGATAGCGGATCGGGGTTGTACGCGCGCAGCGCGAGGGCCAGCGTCAGGCGCTGCTCGGGATCCTCGAGGGCGAGCCCATAGAGGTCGCGAAGCTGACGCAGGCGATAGCGGACAGTCTGCGGGTGCACTCCGAGCACGGCAGCCACCGCCTGGACCTGACCGGGGCGATCAAGCCACGCACGCAACGTCTCGGCCAAACGGTCGTGAGCGGGGCCGGCGACGGCGGCCAGCGGTGCGAGCCCCCTGTCGGCCAGCGCGGCCGCGAGTGCCGGATCGGCGTGCAGCGCCAACAGCGTCAGGTGGTCGACGGCGACCAGCAGGGCGGGCGCCGGAAGGCGGCCGGCTGCCGCCAGGCGCGCGGCTGCGAGGCCA
>JACCYI010000360.1 GCA_013696535.1 Solirubrobacterales bacterium | reverse complement strand
CTTCTTCGAGCGTCGCGGGGGCGTCACCCTGCTGGTGGGGCGCTTCATCGGCGTGGTGCGGGCGTTGCTGCCCTTCATCGCCGGCGCCTCTCGCATGCCGATTTCGAAGTTCCTGCCGTTCGACGTCCTCGGCGCCGGACTGTGGTCGGCGACGTTCGTGCTGCTCGGGTTCATCTTCTGGCGCTCCATAGACACCGTCACGGCATACCTCGGCCAGGGCCTGTTCCTCCTCGGGGCGATCGTCGCACTGGTGATCGGGGCGCTCTACGTGCGCCGCCTCGCGGCAAGACGGGATGAACGTGCGCGGACGCGAGCCTGGATCGCGGCCCAGGCCGGCAGGCCGGCGCTGCGGCCGTTCGCCCGAGCCGTCGGCCCGGCATGGCGGCGCGCCGGCCGGCCACTGTCGCACCACGCCGCCCGCCCAGCACGCTTCGTCTACGAGCGACTTACGCCGGGGGGTCTGGGGCTCGAGTTGACCACCCTGCTCGCGATCGCCGCCGTCGGGAGCTTTGCCTGGTTCGGGCTAGCCGACTCGATCGACGGCGAGCGACGGCTGGTCCCGGGCGACGGTCGCGCGTTCTCGATCGGCCGGGCGTTGTACGTCACGCAGATCGAGCGCGTCGTTGCAGTGCTGACCGACATCGGGTCGCTGGCGGTGACGGGGGCGATCACCGCCGCCGTCGCGATCTGGGCCTTCGCGCGACGGCGACGCATCGAGGGTCTGGCGCTCATCACGGGCCTCGCGCTCACCTTCATGCTCGTCCACGTCGCGAAGCGGGCCGAGGGGCGCCCGCGCCCGCCGGGGTCATTCGTGGACACCATGGCGGAGAGCTATCCCTCCGGGCACTCCGCGTACGCCGTGGCTCTCGTCGCCTGCGCAGTGGTGCTGGTGCGCGCCGGGCATAGCCTCGCGGCAAGGTTTGCGGCGGTCACGGTGGCGATCGCCCTGATGGTGTTCGTCGGACTGAGCCGGATCTATCTGCGCGCCCACTATCTCTCCGACGTGATCGGTGGCCTGGGGCTCGGCGCCACGGTCTTCTCGGGCTGCGGGATCATTGCCCTCATCGTCTCCTTCGTCCGCCACAATTCAATCCGGTGACCAACACCCAGCTCACCTACCTGCTCGCCGGAGGCGCGGGCGTGCTGTCCCTGGCAGCCTGGATCGGCCTGATCGTCGTCCCGGCCTGGGCGGCCTACTCCCGGCTCTGGGAGCGTCTCGTGGCGCTCGCGATGAGCGTCTACGTGCTGGCCGCCTTCGTGCTCGCGGGAGCGGGGCTGGCGGCGCTGCTCTTGTACTACTACGACCGGCTCTGACGGACAGGGCTTCCTAGACTGGAGGCATGCCCGCCCGTCCGCAGACTGCGGCGGCGCTCGACTTCGACGTGCTCGAGGCGATCACCGAGGCCGTC
The DNA here is from genome assembly GCA_013696535.1 of Solirubrobacterales bacterium. Next base: position 3,874 of record JACCYI010000360.1, on the reverse strand, counting down.
GAATCGGGGCTTGGCCTTCCGGACGTCGTCCGAGCCGCGGCCCGTGCGCTCGACGCGTCGCTCGTTCTCCTGGATCGAGCCGGCGCTGTGCTCGCCGTGGCGGCTCGATCGAGCTCGGACGAGAAGGCCCTGATGGGTGAGGCCTCCGGCGTCTTGAGCAACGAGCTCCGTGTCGGTGATGAGAGCGTGGGCCGTCTGCGGCTGCGCGGACGCTCGGGTGAGCCCTCACCGGCGTTGCTGCGGGTCGTGATGACCCTGCTCGCATCCGAAGTCGAGCGGCTGCGAGCCCCTGACCGTGCCTCCGAGGCGGCGCAGCACGCCTTCCTGCGTGCGGTCCTGGAACGCAAGGTCACCGACCGCGACAACCTGATCGCGCGATCGAGTGAGCTCGGGATAGACCTTTCGCGCGGCGGGGCCGTCATCGTGGTGCGCGCGCATCACTTCGTTCCGTCGGAGGGTGATTGGCGTCTGCGGGTGCTCGCGGCGGCGGACCGAGCGGCCCGGACCACGGCTTCCCGCGGGGCGCTGGCCGCCGTTGTCGATACGCCCACCGAGCCCGGGAGCCAGGTGGTGGTCGTGGTGGCCGAAGGGGACGAGGCGGTCGTGCAGCGCATCGCCGACGGCATCGGCCGCGAGCTGCACTCCACCATGCACGGGTTCACCTTCGCAGTGGGCCACTCGCGGGTGGCGCTCGATCCGGTGGATCTCTACCGCGCCGGCAACGAGGCGCTTCTGGCCGCCAACGTCGCCGAAGCCGGGACTCAAGACGAGCCCATCACCGTGCTGGCCTTCGAGGCGACGGGAGCCTACCGGCTGCTGCTCCTTGCCATGAGCGAAGACCCGGCCGAGTTGCAGCGCTTCTACTCAGAGACGGTGGCGCCCCTGGTGGCCTATGACTCCCAGTACGAGACCGATCTGGTGCTGACCCTGGAGACCTTCCTGAATGCGGACGCCAACGTGGCGGGTACCGCGCAGCGTCTCTTCACCCATCGACACACGGTCCGCTATCGCCTCGAGCGCGTACGAGAGCTCTCGGGCCTCGACGTGGGTTCCACGGACGGCCGCGAGAAGCTCGGGCTCGGGTTGAAGGCGATGCACGTGCTCGGCATCGCGGCGCCGCAGGGTCCGGCACGGGAGGCGGGCGCCGAGGGTGGACGGGTGCCGCGAGACACGAAGGAGCGCTTATGAGCACGGATGACCCGTCCACCGGCGACACCATGCGCGAACGCGGATCGATCATCTAGGATCGATTTCGGTGTCGCGCCGCGAGATCCGCTCCTGGCTGATGGACATGGACGGCGTGCTCGTGCACGAGGAGCACGCCATTCCCGGGGCCGACCGCTTCCTGAACCGGCTCCGGGAGCTCGGCACGCCGTTTCTCGTGCTGACCAACAACTCGATCTACACGCGTCGCGATCTTGCCGCCCGTCTGCGCGCCAGCGGACTGGAGGTGCCTGAGGAAGCCATCTACACCTCGGCGCTCGCCACCGCCAGCTTCCTCGAAGACCAACGGCCCGGCGGCTCGGCGTTCGTCATCGGAGAAGTGGGGTTGACCACCGCGCTGCACGAGAGCGGCTACATCCTCACCGAGCGCTCCCCCGACTACGTGATCCTCGGCGAGACCCGCACCTACTCCTTCGAGCAGATCACCCGCGCAATCCGGCTGATCGCGAACGGGGCGCGGTTCGTCGCCACCAACCCGGATGCGACGGGCCCGTCCTCGGAAGGGCCGACGCCTGCGACGGGCTCCGTGGCCGCGCTCATCAGTCGGGCGACCGGCGTCGCGCCCTACTTCGTGGGCAAGCCCAACCCGCTGATGATGCGCTCGGCGCTCAACGCCATCGACGCCCATTCAGAGACCACCGCCATGGTCGGCGATCGGATGGACACCGACGTGGTGGCGGGCATCGAGGCCGGCCTGGAGACGGTGCTGGTGCTCACCGGGGTGACGCGGGCCGCCGACCTCGAGCGATACACCTATCGCGCGTCGCGAATCGTCGACTCGATCGCCGACTTGGTCGACGAGCTCGGCTGAGGCACGGGCGCCTGTGCTGTCCGGACGACGTGTAGATGCAGGCTGACCCGGCCACCGGTGAGCCGGTCGTCATCGGCGTCGACCTCGGGACGACCGCGACGAAGGCCGTCGCGTTCGACGCCGCCGGAGGCTCCTGGGGTGATGCGGCGGCGGAGTACCCGCTCCAGACGACGGAGCCGGGTTGGGCGGTCCAGGATCCCGAGGCCGTGGTAGCCGCCGCGCTCTCGGCCATCCGCGAAGCGGCTGTCGCGACGCGCGAGCGTGGTGCACTGGTGAAAGGTCTCTGCTTCTCCGCTGCCCTCCATTCCCTCGTGGGTCTCGACGCCCGGTCGCGTCCGCTCACTCCCATCATCACCTGGGCCGATGGCCGGGCGGGAGAGCAGTCCGAGCGGCTGCGCGCCGCCGAAGGTGGCCTGGCGCTCCACGGACGGACAGGCACGCCGATGCATCCGATGTCACCGCTGCCCAAGCTCGTCTGGTTCCGCGAGCAGGAACCTCGGCTGTTCGAGGCGGCTTGCGCTTGGGTGGGGATCAAGGAGCTCGTGCTGATGAGGCTGTGTGGTCAGCGGGCGGTCGACCACTCCGTCGCGTCCGGGACCGGCCTGCTCAATCTCGCCGCGCTGGATTGGGATGCCGAGGCGCTCGACCTCGCCGGCATAGACGCCGGCCGACTCTCGCCGCTGGTCCCCGCCACCCACCTCATGGACGGCGGACTCATGCCCGCAGCAGCGGACGTGGTCGGCCTGCCGGCGAACACGCCGATCGTGATCGGCGCCGGCGACGGGCCGCTCGCGAACCTCGGGATCGGAGCCGTGCGGCCAGGTGTGGCGGCGTGCTCGATCGGGACGAGCGGGGCGCTGCGCGTCATGGTCGAGCGGCCGTCGGTCGATCCGCTGGGCCGAGTCTTCTGCTACGCGCTCACCGAGCGGCGCTGGGTGGTCGGCGGGGCGATCAACAACGGCGGCGTGGTCCTGCAGTGGACGGGCGATGCGCTCGCGCCCGAGCTTGGCTCCGGCTCCGAGCTGGAGCTCCTCGAGCTCGCGGCCCGGGCTCCCGCCGGATCGGGCGGACTGCTGATGATGCCCGCACTGTTGTCCGAGCGCGCGCCGCACTGGAGTCCGTTGCCCCGCGGCGCCTACGTGGGGCTGACCCGCGCGCACCGGCGCGAACATCTCGTGCGGGCGGCGCTCGAGGGTGTCTGCCTGCAGCTCGCGCTCGTCCTGCGCTCCATGCGCGACGCCGGCAACGACGTCCACGAGATCCGGGCCACAGGTGGATTCGCTCAGAGCCCGCTGTGGCGTCAGATGCTCACGGACGCGCTCGGAATGGAGATCGGCTACCCCGCCGGCCACGAGGGGTCGAGCTTCGGGGCGGCGCTGCTGGGCATGCAGGTGCTGGGGCTCGTCGAGAGCGTCGACGTGGCCGCTGATCTCGTCCGCATCGAGGACGTCACCCGGCCTGACCCGGTGGCTGCGGCGGTCTACGAAGCGCTCCTCGCGCCGTTCGGCGAGCTTCACGACGCACTCGCACCGACCTTCGAGGCGCTGCGGCGGATCGAGCCGACCCTGCCGGAATGAGCGCCTGCTCGCGATCACACGGGCATCGGCAAGAGCTCCTGCAACTGCAGATTCTCCAATGGGTCGAGCACGGAGTGCTGCGCGCAGGCCGGCACGAGCGTGTCTGACTCCGGGTGAGCCATCGCGTAGGAACAAGCCTGCAGGCGCTCCTGGGTGGCCCGGATCGCCGGATCGTCGGAGAGCTCCCCTCGCTGCAGGCCCTCCCAGGCCGGGCGGACCTGCCGGGCGTCCATGAACGAGTGCATGACGAAGGTGACCGCGC
>JACCYI010000359.1 GCA_013696535.1 Solirubrobacterales bacterium | reverse complement strand
CCAGTACGCCGCTCGGCAGACGGCGTTGGTCCGGGCTGCGAAGGCGCTGAACGCCTCGCTCGTGCGCGACGAGGTGCTCGTGGCCCTGTGCCAGGAGATCTGCGACGCCTTGAGAGCCGACGTCGTGGCGGTGTACTTCAAAGGTGCCAACGGCGACCTGGAAGCGGTCGCCGGGCGGGGCGTGCCCACGGAGGCCCTGGGCGGCGGGCAGCCCGACGACGCGCTCTGCGCTTCGGTGATCAGGACGGGACTTCCCGAAGTGCTGCGGCCGATCCACGGCGATGTGGAGCTCGGCCTGCGGGGGGTCACCGGAGTTCGTTGCGGTTTCGCGGTGCCCGCACGCCGGTGGTCCGAAGTCGACGGTGCGCTCTTGGCCGGCTTTCACACCGACCGTCCGATCGTCGACTCCGACGTAGAGCTTCTCGCTGGCTTCGCAGAGCTCGCCGGCATCGCCTACCGCAACGCCGACGAGCACACCGCTGTCCAGCGCGCCGCAACGCTGGACTCGCTGACCGGGTGCCTCAACCACGGGGCGTTCCACAGCCGCCTGGGTGAGGAGATCGAGCGCGCCGGGCGAACGAGGCGCCGCCTCACGCTTATCTCGATCGACTTCGACGACTTCAAACGGGTCAACGACCGCTTCGGGCACCTGACGGGCGACGCGCTGCTGCGCACGCTGGCCGACATCCTCCGGGACGCGGTGCGCAGCTACGACCAGGTCGGGCGGCTCGGGGGAGACGAGTTCATGTTGCTGCTGCCCGCCACAGAGAACGGGACCGCGCGGCGGGTCCTCGACCGCGCACTCACGGCCCTGGCCCAGGCCCGGCTCCCCGATGGAGCTGCGGTCACGGTCAGCACCGGAGTGGCGGACTGGCAGCTCGGCGAGAACGCTGATCATCTCGTCGAGCGGGCCGACCGCTTGCTGCTCGACGCCAAGGCAGCTCGCCCGCGTTGCACCGAACACCCCCGAGGCGGGGATGCGCCGCAGCCCTCACCTCCGTCCACCAACGGCGAGGAGCACCTGCGGCGGCTGGTCACGGCGGGCGCGCTCGGCACCGGCCTCGCCCGCCTGCTCAATCAGCGAGCCATCGTCGAGGCGGTGATCGCCGGACTGCACACACATCTCGGGTACGAGTGCTGCCTCGTCACGCGACGCCACCCGGACGGCACGCTCGAGAGCGTCGCAGCTGCCCGTCCGCAGCTGCCCCGGACACAGGCGGAGCAGCCGGCATGCGGCCGCCCCGATACGCCTAGCATCACGCGCCGTGCCGTGCTGGAGGGACGACCGGTCCTGATCGACGACGCAGAGCCCGATGGCTCGTCGGGCGGGCTCGAGACCGGCGGTATGCGATCAGGGCTGGCCGTGCCCATCTCCGTCTCCCAAGAGCTCTGGGGCGCGATCACGGTGCAGTCGTCGAAGGCCGACGCGTTCCAGGCCGCCGACGCCCGGCTCCTACAGCGCGTCGCCGAGCACGTCGGCTCCGCCCTGCGTACCGCTGTCTTGTACCGCACCCTCGAGCAGACGTACCTGGGAACCGCCGCAGCCCTCGCCGCCACGCTCGAGGCCAAAGACTCGTACACCGCCAACCACGCGCGCTCGATTGCCGACCTGGCGGTCGACCTCGGGCGCACCATGCATCTCGAGGAGGACGAGTTGCGCGATGTGCACTACGGCGCGCTCTTCCACGATATCGGCAAGATCGCGATCCCCGATGCGATCCTCAACAAGCCCACAGAGCTCGACGAGGAGGAGATGAGCGTCATCCGGGAGCATCCTCTGGTCGGTGAGCGGATACTCGCGCCGCTCGCGTTCCTGTCTGACGTCCGCCGCATCGTTCGCCACGACCACGAGCGTTGGGACGGAGATGGGTATCCGGACGGGCTGCGCGGCGATGACATCCCCCTGGGCGCGCGGATCGTCTTCGTCGTAGACGCCTTCGACGCCATGACGTCGGACCGGCCCTACCGGAAGGCCATGAGCCGCAGCCGGGCGCGGCGCGAGATGCAGCGGCACGTCGGTACGCAATTCGATCCCGCCGTCGTCCGCGCGCTGTTCACGACGCTCGACGCCAAGGCAGAGGCGGGAGTGTGAGCGAGGAGGGTCAGCTGAGGCTTTCGGGCGATGAGCAGCATGTACCTCCGCAACGAACCCGCACGCCCATCATCTCGGACTCACTCACAGATCCCTACGACGAGTGGCACGCCGCCGGCGCCCGGACCCTCAGCGCAAACTGCCGCGCGGCGCCAGCCACTTGGTCGGTTGCCCGGTGATCTCGGCGATTCGGTCGTAGTCCTCGTCGTAGTGCAGGACGCTCGCGCCAGCGGCCTCCGCGGCGGCGGCGATGAGCAGGTCGGGGTGCTTTACCGACCGTTGGGAGGCCGCGCCCTGCCGGCTGAGGCGCTCATAGACCCAGAGGGCGCGTTCCCATTGCGGCTTGCCGATCGGGCAGTCCGGGAGGGCGGTGAGCTCCTCGCTGAGCTCGTGGAACTCGACGGGGTTTCGGGCGCTGTGCAGCAGCTCGAGGCGCACCATGTCGCAGATGGCGAGCTCGCCGTCGACGAGCTGGGTGTCGAACGCCCGGCGCAGCTCCGGGTAGGCACGGCGCCGGGACCATGACCAGGCGCTCGTGTCGGCGAGCTCGATCAAGCCGTGCGGCCGACGGGGTCGCGCAACGCCTCGAGCGCCTCGGGCGTGAGGTCCTCGAAGCCACGCTCCGCCAGGC
>JACCYI010000334.1 GCA_013696535.1 Solirubrobacterales bacterium | reverse complement strand
GCTTTGGGGTGATCTCCTCCACAACGGCGTCGTCGAGCTCGCCGCGACGCACACGACGGTCCCCCTCGACCTCGTCGGGCGCGGGGTCGTAGCGGACCGCCGCCGGGGCATCGTCGCTCTCGTCGCGGAAGCTGGAAACCTCGTCGTCGTCGCGTGCCTCGGCGTCACCGGAAAGCCCCCGCTCGACTCCAGCCTCAGCCAGATGCGCCTGATCGGCGTCCGGCATGGCGTTCTTGAGCGGATCGGGCGCGGCCGTGCCCTCACCCAGAACGGGGCGGTCGACCGTCGCGTCGTCGTCTCCGAGGGGAGCATCGACGGGAGTGCCGCGATCAGGTCGCGACGCACCGACCTGGCGCTGCCGGCGACGCTGCTTCGCGCGCTGACGATCACGAGCCACGGTCCGTCCTCCCTTACCGGGTCTCGCGGTGCCCGGTGTGGCGGCGACACCACTTGCAGTACTTGCGCAGCCCGATGCGATCGGGGTTGTTGCGCTTGGACTTGTTGGTCTGGTAATTCCGGCGCTTGCAGTCCTCACAGGCGAGGGTCACTGCGATCCGGACGTCTCCGCGGGCCATGAGGCGCGAGCTCCGTCTTTCAGTCGTTGCAGAGAAAGACCCCGCAGCGGGGCGGGGTCGAACCGTGAGGATAGCGGGTCCGTCGCGCGGGGAGGACGCAGCCGGCGTCGTGCCAGTCGTCGTCCGTCAGCCCGCTCCGGAAGCGAGCCGTTGCGGGATCGTCGCACTTCGGCCGAAGACTCCGGGAAGAGCCCGCCGTGTCCGCCTCCTCTCAGACGATCCGAACCCGAGCGCCTGTCCGACAGCGCGCCAAGCCGACTCCGGCGGCCGCCGTGGAGCCGCTCACGCGCGCGGTGTTCGAGCGCTTCCCCTTCGGCCTGCTGATCACCGACGCTTCGAGTGCCGTCCTCGCCGCCAACCCGTCCGCCGAACGCCAGCTGATGGTGATGCAGCGGACCGACCTCACGCAGGACACCTGCTGTCACCTGCTCGGCTGCCGGCGCCTGGACGGCCCTCTAGGTGGCGAGTGCCTGACCGTGCTGGCGCTGGGAGCCGCTCAACCGCTGCCTGAGGTGCGGATGGACCTTCCCGTCGCTGCGGGCGACGCGTCGGCCCTCTGGGTGACCGCCGCCCCGCTGGCCGACGGTGCCGTGCTCCTGCAGCTGCGTCCCGCCGACGCCCGCGATCGCCGCCGCAGGACCGAACCGCACTGGCTCAACGGTCCGGCTCTTCAGGTGCGCACCCTCGGCCGGACCACCGTCTCGAGCGCGGAAGGCCCGATCGACGGCGCGTGGCTGGGTCAGCTTCCCGGTCAGCTCCTGAAGTACCTCGTCTGCCAGCGAGGGCGAGTCGCCCACGCCGACGAGATCCTCCTGCACTTCTGGCCTGAAGGTGGTCGCGGCGCCGTGGTGAACCTCCGCCATGCCGTGTTCTCCCTGCGCAAGCGGCTCGAGCCGGCTCGCCGGCGACACTCGACCTCCTCCTTCGTGATCGCCCGGGACGGCGGCTATGAGCTCGACCGGCGTGTGATCGCAATCGACGCCGACGACTTCGAGAAGGCGGCCGGTGAGGGGCTACGTGCTCACGCGCAACGCGAGCATGGGACAGCCCGCGAATCGCTCGAGCGTGCAGCGGCGCTCTATGGCGGCTCGTTCCTCACCGACGAGCCCTACGCCGACTGGGCGTTCGCCGAACGCGATCGCCTGCACGAGATCGCTTGCAACGTCCTCCGCGCGCTTGACGCCGCGTGCAGGGCCGCGGGCGACCGCCAGGCCTCAGTCGAGGCACTGACCCGCCTGGCGGAGCTCGAGCCGTTCGATGGCACGGCGCAGCGGACCCTTCTGGGGCTGCTCGTGGACCTCGACCGGCGGTCGGAAGCCGTCCGGCGCTATCGCCACCTGCGCGCTCAGTGGATCGAGGCCTTCGGAGAGCCACCGGACTTCGACGTGCGCTCGCTGAGCGGGGCGAATTGGAGGCCTTGACCTGGATGTCGCGGTTTGATTAGTGTCGGTCCGGTTTAAGGTTCCCATCCGCAGGAGGAGGATTCGATGCTCAACCGCCGACTCGTCGGCACCGCTGCCCTCACGCTCTGCAGCGCGACCGCCTTGATTGCCGGTCCGGCCTCAGCCGCGACCAAGACCGTCTACGCCGGCCCCAACGCGAAGCTCCCGGACGAAGCGCTGACGGTCAACGACTTCTTCCGCAAGAGCATCACGATCCGGCAGGGAGACAGGGTCCGCTGGCAGATGCGCGGCTTTCACAACGTCATTCTGCCGGCTCGAGGCGACAAGCCTCCCGCGTTCTTCGCGCCAGACCCGGTCGCCAAGGTCACCGGGGTGGCCGACGCGGCGGGGACGCCCTTCTGGTTCAACGGCCAGCCACGCGTGCAGATCGACCCACGCTCAGCCTTCCCCACGGGCGGCAGGACGTATGACGGCACGACGCTCACGGGTTCGGGGCTTTCGCAGACGGATGGCCCGCCGCCGCCCTACACGCTCAAGTTCACCAAGACGGGCAAGTTCGCCTTCTACTGCACCATCCACGAAGGGATGAAGGGCACCGTCAAGGTCGTCGCCAAGGGCAAGAAGGTGCCCACAGCCGCGCAGGATCGCAAGGCGGCCACCGCCCAACTTGCCAAGCTCACCAAGCAGGCCGCGAAGCTCGACGACGTCAAGCCGCCCGCTGCCACCGTGTTGGGAGGGAGCGACAAGGCGCCGGTGGCATGGCTCAAGTTCTTTCCGAAGCGACAGACGGTCAAGGTCGGGCAGCCCCTGACCTTCTCCGTGACGGGCTCCCAGGAGCCGCACACGCTGACCTTCGGACCGGAGGCCTACCTCAAGCAGGTCCTCGAAGGCCAGATCACACCTGTCCCCAATCCACAGGGCCCGCCGTCGCTGGTCTTCGATCCGCGAGTCCTGCTTCCGTCTGACCCGCCGCCGCAGCTGCCGCCGTACACCGGCGCCAACCACGGCAACGGCTTCTTCTCGACGGGCGTCATCGGGAAAGGCACCCCGGGCGGCACGAAGACCACGATCACGTTTGCCAAGGCCGGCTCCTACAAGTACATCTGCCTCATCCATCCGGAGATGAACGGAACCGTCGACGTCAAGTGAGCCGCCGGCTCGCGACATTCCTCCTCATCGCGCTCGTCCTGCCGCTTCTCGCGGCGGGGCGAGCCGACGGGCGGACGCGCGAGCACTGGATCGCGGCGGAGCCGGTGGACTGGGAGATGGCTCCCAACGGGCGTGACGCCATCCACGGCGCCTCGCTGGACCCGGCGAGCACCCACCTTCGCACCGTCGTCTATCGCGAGTACTCCCCGAACTGGCGGAAGCGGCTGCCGGCCGGACGCGGGCAGGGCATCACCGGCCCGATGTTGCGCGGCCGCGTCGGCGATCGCCTCGTCATCCACTTCAAGAACCGCGACACGCTGTTCAGGCGCCCGCACTCCATGCATTTTCACGGAGTGCACTACCCGTTCGGCTCGGACGGCTCGTACATCCCCGGCTTCTCGGGAATGGGCGCGAAGGTCATGCCGGGTGAGGACTACACCTACCAGCTGGTCGCCGGCGAGGACTCGCGCGGAGTCTGGTCCTACCACGACCACTCCCCTTCCATGGATCCGTCCATTGCCGGTGGCCTCTACGGCTCGCTCTCGATCCTCGGACGTCGCGAACGCCGGCCAGACCGTGAGTTCCTCGTCTTTATGTCCCAACTGGGCGACTACTCCGCCATCAACGGACGCGCGTTCGTCGGCAACACCCCGGTATTCCGGGCGCGTGTGGGAGAGACGGTGCAGTGGAGCGTGCTCACCCTCGGGGACGACTTTCACACCTTCCACGTCCACGGCCATCGCTGGCGGCGCCCGGACGGCACGCCGGAGGACACGCGCGCGATCGGCCCGGCGGAGAGCTTCACGGTCCGCTGGCGCGAGGACCGGCCCGGGACGTGGCTCTATCACTGCCACGTCGAGTCGCACATGGCCCACGGGATGATCGGCATCTATCGAGTGACGCGATGACGCGATCCGTCGTGGCCCTCGCTGTCGCAGCGGCCATGAGCAGCGGTCCCCATGACGGCGGACCCCAAGATCGGCCGGACGGTCCTACCGGGCTGACCATCGAGATGAAGAGCAAGTCCTTCACTCCGGGGCACGTCACCGTGCTCGTTGGAGAGCGGGTCGAGTGGGTCAACGACGACTCGACGGTCCATGATGTCGCCGCCTCCGGGCCGGCTCTCGATTCCGGGCGCCTGCGACCCGGTGATCGCTTCTCCCACACCTTCACCCGCCAGGGACCAGTCCCGTATCGCTGCACGCTGCACCCGTTCATGCGAGGGACCGTGGACGTCTTCGCCCTCGCGCTGCGTGCGCCGCTCGCACCCATCCGGATCGGACGGACCGCCGGGCTCTCCGGCCGCGCGCCGGCCGGGAGCGGACCGATCACCATCGAAGCGCTCTCGCCCGACAAGACGTGGCGCGCGGTGCGCGCCGTGACGCCAGGCGACGGCCAGACCTATCGCGTGGACGTCACGCCCGAGCGCTCGACGGCCTACCGCGCTCGTGCAGGAGAGCTCTCGAGCGCTCCCGCCCGCGTGATCGTCTCGTCTCGGCTCTCGCTGACGGCGGTCCGCCACGCGGGATCGGCGATTGCCGTCACGGTCGGGACCCAACCGGCGCAGCCGGGTGCCCGGATCCTGATCGAGCGGTACGTGCGCGAGCGCTTCGACTGGCGTCCGGCCCGCCGGGCCCGGCTCGACGCACGCTCGCGAGCCCGGCTGACGCTGCGGTCACCGCGGCGTGAGCGCCTGCGCGCGGTCCTGCCGCGCGGCGTGCGTGGCTACGGGGCTGCGACGAGCCCGGTGGCCGTCGTCCGGGCGGCGCGCCCCGGCGTCGTCAGCGCCGCACCGTGATCCGCATCGTCATCTCCTCGTGGAAGGTGCAGACGATGCTGTAGCTCCCCGCCCGCGTCAGCCTGCGCTTGTACGTGAAGCCCGCCGCTCCTGGATCGGAAGCGAACTTCTTCACTCCCGTAGGGCCCTTGACGAGAGCGACATCGTGGGTATCGCTCGCGTCCTCGGGCCAGCGCCAGGTGATCGTGGAGTTCCGGTTCACCGTGAGCTTTGCGGGCGTGAAGTAGTTGTCGAGCACTTTGACGGTCCGCTTCTGGGGCGTCCGCGTGGCGCCGACCGCCGCCGGGACCGCAGCCGCGAAGGCGGCGGCACCGGCAAGCAGGGCGAGGCTTCGCGAGCGGGTCATCGCGCCCTGTCGTAGGCGGGCGACCAGTGCTCGAGCGGCGGATTGACCCCGGAGCGCGCGGCGTGCGGGTACTTGATCCAGGACGCCTCCTTGTCGGGCTGAGTGACCCATCCGATCGCCTCGGTGCGCACCGCCTCGGCGAAGGGGTTTTCACCGGTGAAGGGGCATTCGGGCATCGTGGAGCGGTCGGCCGGGACGACCGATTCCACCCCGATGTTGCCCGCGAAGCAGTTGCCCTTGCCGCCGCCCTCGAACACGATGTCGCGCCCGTTGCGATCGGTGCCGTTGAGCCCGAAGCTGTTGCCGCGTACCGCGTTGTCTTCAAGCGCTTTCGCGGCTACGTCCTTGTCCGAGAGAGTAAGCGCTTCGGCACCGGCGACGCCGGCGAGGTAGTTGCCGAAGATGCGGTTGCCCTCGAGCAGGTTGCGCCGGCCGCCGAGCAGGAAGACACCGACGCCGGTCGGGTAGGGAAAGTCACCCGTCGCGGTCCGGCGCTTGGCGAACGGCGTCCGCTTGTAGTAGTTGAAGTTGTTCCAGAAGATGTCGTTGTCGCGCATCACGTTGTCCTCTTCGGGGGGATACTTCTCCGAGGAGAGCGAGTTGGGAGCGATGCCGACGCCGTTGTTGTAGAAGCGGCTCTTGGTGATCGTCACGTAGCGCATGTTGGTGCCCGAGAAGCCGACGACCGAGCCCCAGCCGTCGAGGTTTGAGACGATGGAGCGCCTGGGCTTGTCCTGCGGCGGGGTCTGACCGATGTAGAAGGCGCCGTCATTGGCGTAGAAGGCCTCGGAGTCAGACATCTCGCCACCCGTGGAGTTGAAGGCGTAGACGCCATAGGTGCCCGACCGCTCCGCGATGAGGTTCGTCGCGACGTAGCCGTTGAGGTTGATCAGGAAGAAGCCGTTGCCCTTCTGGTGCTGGGCCTTGAAGCCGTCGATGGTGACGTTGTCGGCGCCGTTGACCAGAACGCCGTTCTGCGCCCCGGCTCCCTTCACGCCGCGCGCCTCGATCACGACCTTTTCGGGCTGGCGGGGGTTGCCGACCAGCTTGAGGTAGCGCTTGCCGGCGCCTCGCACGACGACGCCCTCGCGATACGTGCCGTTCGCCACCTTGACGGTGTCGCCGGGACGAGCCCTGGTCACGGCCGCCTGGATGGTCTTGTAGCGCTGGCCCTTGCCGACTCGCAGCGTCTTGAACGGCCCGCCCGGCTTCTTCTGGGCACCCTTCGGGTTCCCGGGCGCGGAGTAGGGCTGCGCGGCCGCGGCCGCCGGAGCGAGCAGGGCCGTCGCGGTGGCGAAGGCGAGCACGGTCTTGAGTTGCATCTTCCTCCTCGTGTTACGAGAGCGGCTCAAGGGCTCACCACGTACCAGCCGGCCATCCCGTCCTGATGGGAGAAGACGTGGCAGTGGTAGAGCCAGCGGCCCGGATTGTCCTCGGTGAAGCGGGCGGTGACCGTCTCGTTGGGCCCGACGGTCGGTGCGTCGACGAAGGCCCCGCCCGAGTCCTTCCAGCGGTGGCCGTGGATGTGGAAGTTGTGAAAGTCGTTGTTCATCCCGAACACGTGCATCGCGACATCCTGACCCACGCGTGACCGGATGGTCGGCGTGTTGCCGGCCGCCGAGCGCCCGTTGATGGTCTGAAAGGCTCGGCGCAGACCGGTCACCGGCGGGGTCAGGGAATGCAGGAAGAGCGAAACTTCGACGTCGGGCGGCCTCGCGCCCTTGGGCCGGACGACGATGGCGCCGAACAGGCCGCGGAAGGTGTTGAGGGCGTGGTTGGGACCGTGGTCGTGGTACGGCCAGGCGCCGACGGAGTCCGGAGTGCATTCCCAGCGGTAGGTGAACTCCTCCCCCGGCTCGATGAAGCCTCCCGCCCGCGTGAAGTCGCCCATGTAGGTGCCGTCGTACTCCGGGTTGTACCTCACACCGTGTGGATGCATGGTGAGGGGCTGGCCAAGCTCCTCGTCGGCGTTGCGGAAATGCACCACGAGGAGATCACCGACCTCTCCTGTGAGGGTCGGCCCCGGGATCGCGCGCGGGGCGGCGGGGGAGGCGAAGCCGGCATTCATGAGCTGGTAGGTCAGGGCGCGGAAGCGCTGCGCCCCGCGAATCGAGAGGTCGTGCCACTCGTCACGGTGGGAGGGCACGATGTCCCAGGCGACCGTGCGGGCCTGGATCCAGTACTCGCGGATCGCGCCGCCTGGAGCGGGTTGCGGGGTCGGGAAGTCACGCAGCTCGCCGGCCGCGGGGTCGGGCGTGGGGCGAGCCGCGCGCCGAGCGGCCGCGTCGGCCTGCACCGCGTCACCGGGCGACTCGAGCCGGACCTGCTCCCCGCCGATGGTGCACAACAGCGCGCCGCCGGCGGAGACTCCCAGAAAGGCGCGGCGATCGTAGAGCGTCACTTCCGGCGAACCTAGCTGAAAGTGGTTCAGACGTACAACATCGCGTGAGGCCGCCTCATCCCGGCTTGGGCTCCGCGAGCAGCTCTTGGGTCGGGCGCTCATCGGCCTCCTGGATCCCCGTCACGAGTTCCGCAGCGCGCAAGAGGTCGACCGCCACGGAGCGGACCTGCGCGATCATCTCGGTGAGGGCGAGGTCGCGCTCACCCTCGAGAACCGCCGTCGCGCGCGCGGCGGCGACGCGGCAGAGCCGACTCACCTCGTCGGTTCGCTCCGGTTCCTCGTAGGAGGCGGCCAGCGCCCAGACCGCCTCGGCGAGGGCAGAGACCGCGTCGGCCAGTCCTCCAGGCGGAGCGGTGGGGTGACGCACGTAGCGCTGAGCGTGACGGGCGAGGACACGGGTGTTGCGCGCCGCGAAGTCGATCTGGGCGATCGAGCGCGCATAGGGCTCCAGTTGGTCGCGGGCACCCCGGCGTGGCGGCGCGAAGCGTGCGGTCTCCCGGGCGATCAGCAGGGCCTCCTCGACCTCGTCGATGAGGCCCTCGACCTTCTCGGAGCCGTCGACGGCTCGCTGGGCAACGGCGGCGTCCGTGCCGGCGAGCCCTCGCCCGACCCGCTGAAGCGTGTGGCCCAGCTCGCCGAACACCGCCTGCACCGCGCGGTCGACCATCAGCCGGGGGTCGGGTGGGAAGAAGAACATGGCGACCGTGAGCGCGACGCCACCGCCGATGACCGCCTGCACGATCCGGTTGGGCGAGAAGCCTGAGACATCGCCCGGGGCGAGAACGACGAGGAGGATCGCCGAGACGGCGGCTTCGGCGACGAGCAGCTCTCCACCCCCGAGGAGGACGGCGGCGGACATGGCGAGGAGGACCATGACGCCGATCTGCGGCGGCCCCGACCCGATGACCTGGACGATGAGGTCGGCGACGGTGATCC
>JACCYI010000326.1 GCA_013696535.1 Solirubrobacterales bacterium | reverse complement strand
GGCTCAAGCTGCACTCCCACCTACCGGTCATCGTCGACCCTTCACACGCGTCGGGCGACCGGCGGCTGGTCGAGCCGCTGTCGCGTGCGGCGGCCGCGGTCGGTGCCGACGGGATCATCGTCGAAGTCCACGAGGATCCCGAGAAGGCACTCTGCGATGGCCCACAGGCCCTCTACGCGCGGGACTTCGCCGCGTACGTCGCCAGCGTCGCCGCCCATGCCGCGCTCTGCGGTCGCCAGCTCGCCTAGGCCGGCGAGGGCACTTGGCGCGACGCCCAGAATTCGGCGTCGAGCTCCCCGAGCGGCGTCGACGGCTCGCTGCCGGCGAAGAACTCGCTGGCCAGCGCGTGCCAGTCTGCACCCGCCCGCAACTCGCCCAGGACGGTGAAGACCAAGCCCTCCATCCGGCGGATGAGCAGAGCCTGCGGCGGGAGGGTCTCGCGGCGCATGAGGTCGAAGTACGGCGAGCGCGGAGACGAGCTCAACTCAACGGTGTCGGCGACGTACTGGGGCGACAGCCGCCTGAAGCCCGGGACGAAATACCACTCGCCGGCGCTCGCTAGCTGGCCCAGCAGCGCTTCGGGCTCGAACTCGTCGGGCTTGGGGAGGTAGCCGAGCTCGGCCAGCAGTCGGTGCACCTCCGCGGCGTCGCCTTCGGTCACGGCCACCGCCAGGTCGCGCTCGGCCTGCAGGTACGCGGGCTCGATCACCCGCATGAACCCGAAGTCGAGGAAGCCGACCTTGCCGTCGGCCAGCAGCAGGTAGTTGCCCGGGTGCGGGTCGCCCGAACACCGCCGCAACTTGAGCAGCGTCGTGAAGAAGAAGCGGAACACGATCTCGGCGTAGCGGTCGCGCTGGGCCTCGGGCAACGCCTTCACTTCCTCGAAGCGGCGTCCGTCGAGCAGCTCGGTGACCAGGACGCGCCGGCTGGAGAGCGAGGTGTCGACTTCGGGGACCACGACGAACGGATGCCCACGCCACGCCCGGGCGACCGCCCGCTGGTTCTGGGCTTCGAGCTCATAGTCGAGCTCCTCGGCGATCCGCTCGCGTAGCTCGCCGGCGAGCGCCTTGACGTCGAGCCCGGGGGCGAGGCGCTTGATGAGAGGTAGAAGGACCTGCATGTTGCGCAGGTCGGTCTCGACCGCCTCGGCAACCCCCGGATACTGGATCTTGACCGCGATGCGACGGCCGTCGAGCGTGGTGGCCTTGTGGACCTGGCCGATCGACGCGGCGGCGAACGCCTCCTCCTCGAACTCGGCGAAGAGCGCGTCGAGCTTCCCGCCGAGCTCCTCCTCCACGAGCTTGCGCAGCTTCTTGAACGGCACGGGCTTGACGTCGTCACGCAGCGCGGCGAGGGTCTGCTTGAACTCCTCGCGATCGCCTTCGGGGATGGCGGTGAAGTCGATGGTCGAGAGCACCTGGCCGAGCTTCATGGCCGCTCCGCGCATCTGCCCCAGCTGGGCGACCAGCTCGCGGGCGAGCGCTCCCGCCCGCTCGCCGGTGGCGGCGTCCGCGCGATCCTCGGAGCGGACCAGGTTCGCCGCGCGGGTGCCGGCCCAGCGCACGCTCTGGCCCGCCACCAAGCCTCCGAAGCGTGCGGTACGAGCCGTGCGGGAGGTAGGAGGCGTGTCGCGAGGCATTGCAGTGATACGTACTCGGGCGTTCAGAAGACCATAGGATCCCCGGGCCAGACCCTCACACTAGGAGACTCCCCCTGATGCCCGAAGCCGTGATCGTCGATGCCATCCGCACCCCCATCGGTCGTGCGGGCAAAGGGTCGCTGCGCGAGGTGCGTGCAGACGACCTCGCCTCCCTGCCGCTCGCCGCTCTGGTCGAACGCAACCCCGGGCTCGATTTCTCCACGGTGGATGACATCTACATGGGTTGCGGCTTCCAAGCGGGTGAGCAGGGGTACAACATCGGCCGCAACGCGGCACTGCTGGCGGGGATCGATCATCACGTGCCGGCCGCATCGGTCAATCGCTTCTGCGCTTCGTCGGTGCAGACCATGCGGATGGCGTTTCACGCCATCGTGGCAGGCGAGGGGGACACCTACATAGCGGCGGGCGTAGAAGCGGTCTCGCGCGCGGCGGGGGGCGAGTTCGAGTTCCATCCGAAGCTGAACGGCTCAGAAGGCGCGCCCTACAACGTCTACATCCCGATGGGACTCACGGCGGAGAACGTGGCCGAGCGCTGCGACGTCTCCCGTGAGGCGCAGGACGAGTGGGCCGCCCTGTCCCAGCAGCGCGCGGTCGCCGCCGTAGAGGACGGCCACTTCGACTCGGAGATCGTCCCCGTCAAGACTCCCGACGGGACCGTCGTGACCAAGGACGACGGTCCCCGGGCCGGCACGACCGTCGAGAAGCTCGCGTCCCTCAAGCCGGTCTTCAAGGAGGACGGAACGGTCACCGCCGGCAACGCCTGCCCGCTCAACGACGGCGCCGCGGCGGTGCTCATCATGTCCGCGGAGCGAGCCCGGGAGCTTGGCCTCAAGCCACGAGCGCGGATCATCGCGACGAGCGCGGCGGCCATCCGACCCGAGATCATGGGGCTCGGGCCGATCCCGGCGGTCAAGAAGGTACTCGAGCAGGCCGGGATGACGCTCGACGACGTGGACGTGATCGAGCTCAACGAGGCCTTCGCCGCGCAGGTCGTGCCGTGCCGCGACGAATGGGGCGTCGACCCTGAGAAGCTCAATCCTTTCGGCGGCGCCATCGCGCTCGGGCACCCGTTCGGAATGACCGGCGCCCGGATCATGACCACGCTGCTCAACGACCTCGAGACCCTTGACGCCACCATCGGCCTCGAGACGATGTGTGTCGCAGGGGGCCAGGGACAGGCGATCCTGGTTGAGCGCCTCTAGCGGCGCGAACCGTTCAGTTCTTCATGAACTTCGGGAGGTTGTCGACCACGTCGCCGACCGGTTCGATCGACTCACGGATGTCCTCGAGCTTCGGCACCAGCTCGCGCACGGCTGACACAACCTCCTCGATCATCGGCTCGAGGCCGTCCGTTGCGGCCTTGACGTCGGTGAGCTGCCCTATCGGCGCGATGTCCTCCCGCAGGCCCTTCATGTGACCTTCGAGTGGCTCGATCGCCTCGCGGACGGCGGCGAGTTGCCCGATCGGTGCGATCTCCTCCCGTAGGGCCAGCAGGTGACCTTCGAGCGGAACGATGGCGGCCTTGACGTCGGTGAGCTGCCCGATCGGCGCGATCTCCTCGCGCAGCTTCTTCATGTGGTCCTCCAGCGGCTCGATCGCCTGACGGACGGCGGCCATCTGCTGGATCGGCTCCATCTCCTGACGCAGGGCGATCATGTGCTTCTCGAGCGGCTCGACGCCGGCGCGCATGGCCCCGAGGTCCCCCTCGAAACGACGGACGATCCCGTCGACCTTCAGCTCGAGCTCCGGGAGGCGCCGCGCGACCTCGGCGAGCGCATTGAGATCTTCGAGCGCGCGCAGGATCAACTTGGGTGGAAGCGTGAGGGGATTGAACATGTCTCGGAGGCTACGCGCGGGCCGGAACGTCGCGGGCCGGCAGACCTGCCGCCACGTTCTCGTCGGTTGGCATCACTTCCGGCCAGATGGCCTCTCGGCCGGCCGCCTGCTTGACCATCTGGCGGGCGATCACGAGCCGCTGGATCTCGTTGGCCCCTTCGTAGATCTGCAGGACCTTGGCGTCGCGCATCATCCGCTCGGCCGGGAAGTCCTTGAGGTAGCCGTTGCCGCCGAGGACCTGCACGGCCTCCGTGGTCACGCGCATCGCGACGTCAGAGGCGACGAGCTTGGCCGCTGAGGAGAGCTTGGTCAGGCGGGGGTCGCCGGCGTCCGCGAAACTTGCGGCCTGGAAGGTCAGCGCGCGCGCCGCGGCCACGTCGGCTTCCATGTCGGCGAGCTTGAACTGAATCCCCTGGTGGCCCATGAGCGGCTTGCCCATGCTCTCGCGGCGCATGGCGTAGTCCAGCGCCAGGTCGATCGCCCCCTGCGCGACCCCGACCGCCTGCGCGGCCACCACGAAGCGCGACCGGTCGAACGTCATCATCGCGATCTTGAAGCCCTCGTTCTCGCGCCCGATCAGGTTCTCGACGGGGACCTCGACGTCCTCGAAGTGCGGGGCGCCGAGCTGCCATCCGGGCATGCCCATCGTCGCCAGCGGCTCGACGCTCACGCCCGGCGAGTCGGACTCGACGATCAGGGCGCTGATGCCCTTGGCTCCCTCGCCGCCGGTTCGCGCGAAGACGACGTAGAAGTCCGACATCCCGGCGTTCCCGATGAAGCGCTTGGATCCGTTGACCACGTAGACGTCGCCCCGCCGCTCCGCGGTGGTCTTGAGCGCCGCCGGGTCTGATCCCGCGTGTGGCTCCGACACCGCGTAGCTGCCCTTCGTCTCGCCCGTGCACAGCCCCGGCAGGTAGGTGCGCTTGAGCTCATCCGACGCGCCGATCATGATCGGCAAGGCGACGAGGTCGACGTAGGCGCCGATGAGCGAGACGGTGCCCGAGACCTTTCCGAGCTCCTCTATGAAGGCGCAGCCCACGAGCTCGGACATCCC
>JACCYI010000264.1 GCA_013696535.1 Solirubrobacterales bacterium | reverse complement strand
AGGTCACCTCGTCTGAGTCCGCCTTCGCGTTCGACGCAGCCGGCCACGTCGTCGGCATCGAGCCGGAGGCGCAGACGGAGTCCCACCGCCTGATCGAGCACCTGATGATCGCCGCCAACGAGGCCGTGGCGGCCCTGCTCGAGGACCGCAAGCTTCCGGCGCTCTACCGCATCCACGAGCGCCCGGCACCCGAGCGCGTCGAGCACCTCATGGATCAGCTCGTCTCCCTCGACGTCCCGACGCCTCCCGTTCCCGAGAGCATGACGCCGCAGCAGGCCGGCGAGCTCGTGGGAGACATCTCGCGCCGGGTGGATGAGCACGTGCGCCGGACCGGCCGCGGTCGCATGGCGTTGACCTCGCTCGTGCTCCGCTCGCTCAAGCAGGCGCGCTACCAGCCCGAGAACGTCGGCCACGCCGGGTTGCGGTCCGCGCGCTACTGCCACTTCACATCCCCGATCCGCCGCTACCCCGACCTCATCTGCCACCGCGCGCTGCTCGCCGCGATCGGCGCCGGGGAGGACGCGCCGCCTTCGGCGCCCATGTGCTCTCTCGGAGAGTGGTGCTCGAAGCGTGAGCGCGACGCGATGGTCATCGAGCGGACGGCCGACGACGTCGCCCGGTGCTTCATGCTCGAACGCGAGCTCTTCACCCAGCGGGCATCGCGCTCGGGCGCAGGCGAGAAGGGACGGTCCGCCGAACGCACGGGCGAGATCATCGGCCTGATCGGCGCAGGCGCCTTCGTGACCTTCGGGCAAGGCCACGAGGGCCTGCTGCCGGTCCGACGCCTGCGCGGCGACTGGTGGGAGCTCAACGAGTTGGGCACGATGCTCGTCGGCGCCCGGTCAGGAAGGGCTCTCAAGCTCGGCGATCCGGTGATCGTGCAAGTCGAGCGGGTCGACGCGCCCCGCGGCCGCGTGGACCTCTCGCCCGTAGAGTTGTAGGCGTCATGGCCAAGGGCACCAAACGGAAGACCGATCCAGGAGACGTGGCGACCAACCGCCAGGCCGCCTACCGCTACCACCTGCTCGACCGCTTCGAGGCGGGCATGGTCCTGACCGGCACGGAAGTCAAGTCGCTGCGCGATGGCAAGGCGCAGATCAAGGACGGCTACGCGCACCTGCGCGACGGGGAGCTGTGGCTGCACAACGTGCACATTCCGCCGTACGCGGCGGCGGCGCGTGACAACCACGAGCCCGAGCGCCCGCGGAAGCTGTTGCTCCATCGCTACGAGCTCGAGCGACTCGTGGGCAAGACCAAGGAGCGAGGCCTGACGCTGGTCCCGACGCGCCTGTACTTCAGCGGTTCGCGGGCGAAGGTAGAGGTGGCGCTCGCGAAGGGCAAAGACGTGGGAGACAAGCGCCAGACCATCAAGGAGCGCGAGATGAAGCGTGAGATGGATCGGGCCATGGGCTCGCGGCGCTGATCCTCGGCTCGATCGGCTCGGCCGGCTCGGGCTTCTCCCCGCCCGACGGTCAGGGCCCTCAACAGCGGTTCGGGCGCCCTCGACTACTCCGCAAGGAAGGGCTCTACGCGCTCGACCACGGCGTCGCGAGCGAGGGAGCGGTCCAAGGCGTCGGGAGCGACCGGCTCCTCGCGGAGAAGGCGGACGACGGCGGAGTGGCGTGCCTCGACCTGTGCGATCGCACCAGCGACGGCGAGCACCTGACGGTCCGCGATCCCGGTCATCGCGCCTTGATAGGCCCCGACGCCCAGCTCCTCGAGCTGCTGCGCGACCTCGAGGAAGCGGCTGTTCGAGGAGAAGGCATCGCCGAAATCGAATTGCGGCTCGGTCACGGGCGTGGCGCCGAGCCGGCGGATCAGGCGACTGAGGACGCGCACGTGCTCGAACTCGTTGTCACGCAGCTCGGCGAGCCCCGCCCGCTCCTCCTCGCTCAGCTCCTCGACCAGACGGAGGCCGCGCTCGTAGAAGCGCGCTTCGAGGAGCTCGAGGGTGAGCGCGAATTTGAGGATCTCCGAATCGCCGCCGCCCGTCTGGGCGAACGCCAGCTGGGCTCGCGGACCTGCGGCGGCGCCCACCGACAGGGCAGTCGACAAGAGGAAGGCCTGGCGGGTGAAGCGGTGCGTGCGGGTGGGAGGCGCGTCGCTCATAGCGAAAAGCCCTCGAGGCGCGCGCGGACGGCGTCGGCGTTCAGAGGTCGGGCCAGCGCGCCGTCGGGCACGAAGGAACGTCCGAGCCGATGGTTGAGCCCGGCCGCGTGGCGGCCTTCCACCGAGTGGATGGAGAGCAGCACGCCCAAGACTTCCTTGTCCTGAACCCGCGGGACCTGACCGAGGTAGGCCGCCGCGCCGACGTCCTCGAGCTCGGCCGCCCGGCCCAGAACTGCTTGAGGCCGGCCGCTCAAGAGCTTGCCGAAGTCTGGCAGCGGCCGGGGGGGCGCTCTACCCCCGAGATCTTTCACAAGGGTCTCGAGCGCATCGATGTGCTCGTCCTCGTCATCTCGCAGTCCCTTGACGATGTCCTGATCAGATCTCTCGAGCGCCCGCTCGGCGACCAGCCGCTCGTAGAAGTCGGCCGTGAAGTACTCGAGCGTCAGGGCGAAGTGCAGTATGGCGA
>JACCYI010000260.1 GCA_013696535.1 Solirubrobacterales bacterium | reverse complement strand
GGCGCGGAGCGCGGCTTCGAGCGAGTTGACGCCCTTGGTCTCCTTGCCGTCGGAGAGAAGCACGATCGCGGCCGGAGTCCGGTCCGAGCGGCGCGGCCTCAGCGAGCGCAGGGCGGCATCGATCGCGTCGCCCGTCGCGGTTCCGCCCTTGGGCCGCAGACCGGCCAGCGCCCGGCGTACGGCGCTGCGATCAACGGTCGGGAGTTGCAGCGTCTGCGCGGAGGAGGAGAACGACACGACGCCCACGCGCACGTCGTCGGGCACCCGTCCCAGGAAGTCGTTGCCCGCCCGGCGCACGGCGGTCATCCGGTCGGGCGAGACGTCCTTGGCCTGCATGGAGCCCGACGTGTCCGTCGCGAGCATCACGGAGGCGCGCTCGCGGTCCACCGCCACCGTCGCCTCCGGGCGGGCCAGGGCAACCACGAGAGCGCAGAGCGCGAGCCCGTAGAGCACCGCCGGCAGGTGGCGGCGCGCCCCGCCATGGCGCGGGAGCACTGCGGCGAGCGTCTCGAGGGCCGGGTAGCGCACCGCGAAGCGGTGGCGGCGGCGCTGGGCGCGCACGTACGCGATCACCCCGAGCGGCGCGAGCACGAGGGCAAGCAGGAAGAGCGGCGCCTGGAAGCTCACGCCGCCCACGGTAGGCGGCGCGGGCCCAAGCGCGCCTAAATCCGATGAGTCAGCCGACGGTCAGGCTCTTGCCACCGTCCGGGTCGAAGAGCTGGATCTTCGAGGTGTCGAGGACGAGCTCGCCCTCGGCGCCCTGGCGGACGTCGGCTTCCGGGTCCAGTCGCGCGACGACCTGCGAGGCGTTCTCGGCGCCGGGCAGATCGCTCAACCCGGCATCTTCGGCAAGCTCGGTGAGCTGCTCGGACTGGGTCTGGCCCTCGATCGTGAAGTACGCGTAGAGCTCGGAGCCCATCGACTCGAGGACGTCGATCGTCGTCTTGAAGCGCACGCCGGGGTGGTCGGCACCGACGATCCCCGCTGCCTCGAAATGCTCGGGGCGCACGCCCGCGATCACCTCGCGCGACTTCCCGCCGTCCCCGGACTCGAGCCTCTGGCGCAGCTCGTCGGGAAGCTTGGCGTCACCGAACGGCAGCTTGATCGTGTCGCCCTCGATCTGACCCGGCATGAAGTTCATGGCCGGCGATCCGATGAAGCCGGCCACGAAGAGGTTCTTCGGCCGCTCGTAGAGCTCTTTGGGGGACGCCACCTGCTGGATGATCCCGCCACGCATGACCGCGACCCGGTCACCAAGGGTCATGGCCTCGGTCTGGTCGTGCGTCACGTAGACCATCGTCGTGCCGAGCCGCTGTTGGATCCGAGCCACCTCGGTCCGCATCTGGACCCGGAGCTTCGCATCGAGGTTCGAGAGCGGCTCGTCCATCAGAAAGGCGCTGGGGTCGCGAACGATCGCCCGGCCCATCGCGACGCGCTGGCGCTGACCGCCGGAAAGGTTGGCCGGCTTGCGCTCGAGATGCTGCTCGAGGTCCAGGATCTTCGCCGCCTCGCCGACCTTGCGGTCGATCTCCCCTTTGTCGGTCTTGGCGAGCTTGAGCGCGAAGCCCATGTTCTCGCGCACCGTCATGTGCGGGTACAGCGCGTAATTCTGGAAGACCATGGCGATGTCCCGGTCCTTGGGGGCGAGGTCGTTGACCGTCTCCCCGCCGATCACGAGCTTGCCGTCGGAGATGTCCTCGAGCCCCGCGATCATCCGCAGGGCGGTGGACTTCCCGCAGCCGGAGGGCCCGACGAGGATCATGAACTCCCCGTCGGCGATGTCGAGGTTCATCTTCTTGACGGCCTCGAATCCGTCGGGATACCGCTTCGTCACGTCCTGCAGAGCAATGTCGGCCATGTCTCCCCTTTATCCCTTCACAGCGCCGGCGGTGAGCCCAGCGACGATGCGCCGCTGGAAGATCAACACCATGATGATGATCGGAACCGTCACCACGACCGCCGCCGCAGCGATGGCCCCGGTCGGATCTGAGAATTGCGAATCGCCCGTGAAGAATGCCAGCGCGGCCGGAACCGTGCGCGAGCTGTTGGTCGACGTCAGTACGGTCGCGAAGAGGAAATCGTTCCAGGCGAAGATGAACACGAGGATCGCGGCAGTGAAGACGCCGGGCGCCGCGAGCGGCACGATGACCTTCTGGAAGGCCTGGAAGGGCGTCGCCCCGTCGATCTGCGCGGCCTGCTCGAGCTCCCACGGAATCTCGCGGAAGAAGGCGGAGAGCGTGTAGATCGCCAGCGGCAGGGTGAACGTCATGTACGGGATGATCAACCCGGCCCAGGTGTCGAACAGGCCGAGCGTGCGCCACACTTCGAACAGCGAGCCGACGATGGAGATGGGAGGGAACATCGCGATCGCGAGCGACCCGGCGAGGATCACGGACTTCCCGCGGAACTTCAGGCGTGAGAGCGCGTAGGCCGCCAGCGCCGCCAGGAAGATCGAGATCAGGGTCGCGATCATCGCGATGAAGATCGAGTTCAGCAGGGCGTAGACGAAGTCGGTGGAGTCGAAGATCCCCTTGTAGTTCTCGAGCGAGAACTTCTTGGGCCAGAACCCGCCCTCGGCGAGCGTGGCCGGGTCCTTGACCGACAGGGACGCGATCCAGATCACCGGGATCAGAGCGTAGAGGATCACCACGGCGATTCCGATCGCCCACAGCGCCTTCTGACGGCCGGTGTCCTGCATCGGTCAGTCCTCCTCCTGCGCCGGCGAGGCGCCGAGCCCCTTGATGAACAGCGCGGCGATGAGGATCACGCAGATGAAGATCAGCACCGAGACCGCGGAGCCGAGCCCGAGGTTCAACCGGTTGATGAGCTGGTTGTAGCCGAGGATGGAAACCGTCTCGGTGTTGTTCGCACCGCCGGTGGTCTGGATGAAGACCGTGTCAAAGACGCGGAAGGCATCGAGCGTGCGGAAGAGCAGTGCGACCAGGATCGCCGGCCGCATGAGCGGCAGCGTGATCCGGAAGAAGCGCTGGATCGCCGTCGCGCCGTCCACCTTGGCCGCCTCGTGCAACTCGTCGGACACGAGCGCGAGACCGGCCAGGAGAAGCAGCGCCATGAAGGGCGTGGTCTTCCAGACCTCGGTCAGGACGATCACGAAGAACGAACCCGCCTGGTTGGTGAGCGGGGCGTAGGTGTCCGACACGACGCCGCCGAGCCCTGGAACGAAGCCGAGGTCCGGCGTGAAGGCGTACCGCCAGGCGAACGCAGCGACCACCGTGACGATGCCATACGGGATGAGGATCGCTGCGCGCACCGCGCCGCGGCCGAAGATCGCGCGGTGCATGACGAGCGCGAGCGCCATGCCCAACACGAGCTCGATCGCCACCGAGGCGACCGTGATGGTCAGGGTGTTGAAGACGTCCTGCCACCACTGGCTCGCGGTGAGCACCTCGACGTAGTTGGAGAGGCCGACGAACTCCTTCTGGTCCGGAAGGCGCAGATCGAAGCGCTGCAACGACAGGTAGACCGCGTACAGGATCGGATATCCGGTGACGACCAGCATCGAGATGACCGCCGGCGCGCAGAGCATGTAGCCCAAGCGGCTCTCGGACTTCGCCCGGTCAGAAGTTGGCTTCTTCTCGGTCTTGGCAGCCGGCTCCTCCGGCTGCGCGGTGGCAGAGACTGCGCCCATGGCTAGAACAGCCCCCCGTTGATGACGGTCTTGATCGCGTCGGCCAAGCGCTTTGAGTCCTTCTCAGGATCGATGGAACGGGGCGGGTGCAGGGTCTTCTGCACGGCGAGCGAGATATCTGCGTATTGCGGGGTGACCGGGCGCGGGACGCCGTCGCGCAACGACTCCTCGAGCAGGTCGGCAAACGGGAAGGCCTTCTTGATCGCCGGGTCCTGGTAGAGGTCGGCGATCGTCGGGGGCAGGCCGCCGAGCTCAGCCGCCTTGATCTGATTCTCCTTGTTGCGCAGGCACAGTCCGGCCTCGAAGGCGAGATCGGGTTTCTTTGAGTAGGCAGAGACGCCGAGGTTGATGCCGCCGAGGGTCACCTTGCTGGGCTTGCCCTCCTCGACACCGGGGAAGCGCGCAACCCCTAGATTCTTGAACACATCCGGGGCGTTCTCCTTCGCGCTGGGGTACACGAAGGTGTAGTTGACCATGAAGCTCGAGCCTCCGGATTCGAAGGCGAGACGGGCCGGATCCTCCTTGGAATTCGAGAGCGACGGGTCGGCGGCCTTGGAAGTTGCGAGCTCGCGCATGATCTCGGCGGCCTTCGCACCGCCCTTGCCGAGCTTCGGCGTCCCCTTCTCGTCCGTGATCCGATCGCCGGCCGAGTTGACGAGCGTGTTGAACCAGACCGTCAGCCCCTCGTACTGCGCACCCTGAACCTGGATCTTGCCGTCGCCGCCGATCTCCTCGGCCATCTTGATCATCTCGTCCCACGTCTTGGGCGGGGTCTTGACGCGGTCCTTGCGGTAGAAGAGCAGCTGGGTATTCGTGTTGAGCGGAGCGCCCCAGAGCTTGTCCTTGTACTTGGCGGTGTCGAGCAGCGCGGGCACAGTGTTGGCGGTGATCTCCTTCTGCGCCTTCCCGCCCCAGGGCCGAATCCAGCCCGCTTCGGCGAATTCGGCGGTCCAGATCACGTCCATCCCGATCAGGTCGACGTCCTTGTCCTTGGCCGCGAGCCGGCGTACGAGCAGCTCACGCTGCTGATTGGCGTCGGTCGGAAGTGCCACGAGCTTGATCCGGTAGCGCCCCTCGGCCGCCTCGGTACAGGACTTCACGGCTGCGTCGAAGGCGCCGCCGGGCTCCTTGAACACGTACCAATTGACGGTCTTGCCTCCACCCGCGGACTCGCCGTAGCCGCACGCGGCAACAACCAGCGCGAGCGCCACCACGGCGGCGAGCGAAAAGACCCTCCTCACGTCGAAGGGTGACTTGCCCCGACTCGTGACGATCGAAACTCAGTTGCGCGCGCCAGGATGCCCGGCGCCCGGCCACGGGGCGAGGATCAACAGCAGGCGGGCATCCTGCGTGGCACGCACCTCGTGGCGTTCACCCGGCTCGAACACCGCCAGGAAGCCGGGTCCGGCCGAGATCGAGTGGCCCGCGGCATTCACGAACTCGACGGCGCCCTCCGTCACCACGACGTACGCTCGCTCGTGGACCTCGTGCTCCTGCAACGAATCACCCGCGGGCAGGTGCAGGGCGATGGAACGACCCTCGCCACGGGCCGACTGCAATATCTCGGGCTTGTGCGGCTCGACGTCGAGGGCGCGGAGATTCCAGGTCTGCATGAAGGCGATCCTTACCCGTTTCCGGCGGCTCGAACCAGGCGGGATGGGTCACCCCCCGTGCAGGTGGGCGCCGGGCGTCTACTCCCCTGCTTCCGCGACCGTCCGGAGCCGGGAGATGGACTGGCGGATGAGGCGCGACACGTGCATCTGGGAGACCCCGACGCGCACGCCGATCTCCGATTGCGTCAGGTCCTCGACGAAGCGCAGGCGCAGGACCTCTCTCTCGCGCTCGGTGAGAACCTTCATGAGGCGCTGGACGGCGGCTGAGTCCTCAGCGAGCCCGAAGCCGGGGTCGTCGCCCCCGACAAGCTCCGCATAGGCGTCGCCCCCCTCGTCGTCCTCGGTTCGAGGGCGGTCGAGGGACACCGCGCGGTACGCACCGGCCGCCTCGCGGGCCTCGAGGACCTGCTCTGTGGTGACGCCGAGCCGCTGGGCCATCTCGCCCGGGGTCGGAGCCCGACCGAGCTCACGTGAGAGCTCCTCGCCGAGCCGGTCCACGCGGACCGCCAGCTCCTGCAGGTCTCGTGGTACCCGTACCGACCAGCCCTTGTCGCGGAAATACCGCTTGAGCTCTCCAAGGATCGTCGGCACGGCGAAGGACGAGAACGCGGTCGCCCGGGCGGGGTCAAATCGGTCTATCGCCTTGAGCAGGCCGAGCGAGGCAACCTGCACAAGGTCGTCCAGCGGCTCTCCTGTGCGCTGGTAGCGCCGGGCGAGCTGGCGGGCCAGCGGCAGGAAGCGCTGCACCAACGCGTCGCGCGCAGCCGGGTCCCCACACCGGTGATAGGCGGTCAGCAGACGGCGATCCTCTTCGGCACGGGCGGACCGGTCTGAAGCCGACAGGGATGCCGACGGACCGACGCCCGAGCCGTTCACGGGGACGACTCCCGGCCGGTATGCTGGCCGAAGCGCTTCGACTTCAGAGCTGTTTGAGATGGAGCTCAAGGCCTCGACAATCGGAAGATGCCGCGTGACGCCGGGGAGCTCGGGCGTTGGATGAAGGGTCGGCGGGGGGCTGGGCCGATGCTTGGCGAGTCTACCGGGCCACAAAAAGAACGAGCGGGATGTCAGGAACCTGTCAAGACCACACCGTACGGGGACTTCGCGTACTCGTCGCGGACGAGGATCAGCGGGCGCTGGACCTCCTCGCGGCGGTGCTGTCCGATCTCGGGCACCAAGTGATCCAGTACGCGATCAGCGTCCGGCAGGCCATCGAGCGGATCGCCGACGACGATCCTGAGATCGCCATCGTCATGGTGCACCGCGACGACGATCATGCGCTCGCGCTGATCGACCAGGCGGTCGAATTCGCCTCCGGACCGGTGATCGCCCAGGTGGCCGACAACGACGTCGAGTTCATCGCCCGTGCTGCCGAGCACGGCATCACCGCGTACGTCGACTCCATCGCCGCAGAGCCGGTCCAGGCGGCGATCGAGATCGCCATGCGCCGGTACCACGAGGCGGCGAGGCTCAGCGAAAAGGTCGACCAGCTTGAAGGAGCGCTGGCACGGCGCGGGACGATCGAGCGGGCCAAGGGCATCGTCATGGAGCGACACGGACTCGACGAGCGGGCAGCCTTCTCGCTCATGCGCGATCACGCACGATCCCAGAGCCGCCGGGTGGTCGACATCGCCGATGCGGTGGCTGACGGGCACGCGCTCCTGCCCAAGCCATGAGCCCGCAGAGCCCAGCTCACTCCGAGTGTCCTGAGCCGACACTAGGCCGCCGCCGGCCGCAGGGTGCGCTCCTCGGGATGCGAGCACAGCGCGAGCCGGCCGGGGCAGCTGCCGCACAACTCTCGATGAGGGTTCGCCGTGACGGGATAGCGGGCGTCACGGACGCCCTGCGCCAGTCCGAGCAGCGCCTCGCCGAGATCGGGAGCGTCGCGCTGGGTGAACGTCGCGGTGGCCTCCTCCGCCGGCAGCTCGAGATAGCAGTGTGCGACTTCGACCTCCGGGGCTCCGGCTCGCAGCGCCGCCAGGGCATAGACCAGGCGCTGGGTTCCGTACGCGCGGGCGACCGCCGCAGTCGGTGTGTCGCCGGGGTCAAGGCGATCCGTCTTGTAGTCGACGACGAGCACCGACCCGTCGTGGTCCGTCGCCATGACGTCCACGTAGCCCGTCAGCATCGGACCGTCCGGAGCCGCGTCGAGGGCGAAGGCGAACGGGGCCTCGCGACGGACGGAGCGCCCGGCGGCTGCCAGGCGCCCGCACAAAGGTGAGCCGGCGAACGCCGACACCAGGGCGATGACCTCATCGATCTCATCCCGGGCCAGCGCGGTGCCGCCGGCCTCGGCGAGCAGTTCGACCCGGGCCCGCGTGGGCGCGACCGGCCGGCGGAAGTCGAGATCCTCGAGCAGCGAGTGGACCACCGTCCCCCTGACTCGCGGATCGAGCGCCGGCACGGGGTCGCCGGTCACGGACGGCGGCGGTGGCAGCGGCTCGGGGACGTCACCCAGCCCGAGCACACGACGGAGGTAGAACCGGTAGGGACAGCGCTCGTAGTCGCCGAGCGATGAGTACGACAGCCGGGCCGGGCCGAGTCGCCTCTGGGCTCGGGTCGGGATCGCCGGTATCGGGTCCAAGGTCGGCACAGCAGGCAGGACCGTCTGCGTGGGTGCTGTCCGGCGATTGCGGGGCGACACGACGGTGTCGGCCTGTTCCGCGGTGAACAGGTGCGCCAGCACGGGCGCCGGCCTCCCTCGCCAGGATTCCCGCCGCACCGTCTGGGGTGCTTGGGGCGACACGACGGCCGCAGGGTGATCGCCGAGCAGCGCGCGCGCCACCCACCTCAGGGGCGCCGCGCCTGGCCTGGGCTCCGGCCAGCGTCCGGCGTCGATCCCCCCCGAGAGGATCAGCTTCTCCCGCGCGCGGGTCATCGCAACGTAGAGCAGCCGGCGCTCCTCGTCGGCTTCGGCCACGACCTTCTCGGCCGAGAGGGCCTCGTGCGCAAGCGCCGGAACGCTCTTGCCCCCACCGAGGGTGAGAAGCCGGAGACCGACCCTGCCGTCGTGACCGATCAGGAGCGGGTCGGTGTTCCGCGCGGGCTCGCGCCCGAGGTCTGCGACGCAAACGACCGCGAACTCGAGCCCCTTCGCTCGATGGATCGTCATGAGCCTGATGGCGTCGAGCCCCTCGCTCTCGAGCGGAGCCTCCCCCTCGCGCGCAGCTTCGAGCTCCTGCGTGGCGGCGAAGTCCAGGAACGCCCGCAGGTCGCGACCCTCTGCCCGTTCGTAGTCGCGAGCAAGTCGCATGAGCTTGCGCAGATTGGCCAGGCGACGCTCGCCGTCCGGGCGGGCCAGGATCGCGAGGTCGTACCCGGTGATGGCAAGCCCCCGCTCGAGCAGCACCTCCGCCCCGAGGCGCGTGGCAACCGACCGCTCGCCGGCGAAGCGCTCCGCGAAGCGCTCGAGCCGCTCGCGCGCCTCTCCATTGAGTTCGGCGGACCAACCGGCGTCCTCGGTGCCGCTCAGCTGCGCCCAGACGCCGCGACCGCTCGCCCGGGCTGCCTGGGCGAGCAGGATGATGCCGTCGGAGTCCACGCCCGCGAACGGCGAGGCCAGGACCCCCAGGAGCGCCTCCTCGTCAAGCGGGTTGGCCAGGGCGCGCAGGTAGGCCAGGCCATCGCGTACCTGCTCCTGGGACCAGTAGCCGCGGCCACCGACCACGTAGGTGGTCAGGCCCTCCTCCTCGAGCGCCTGCTCCAGGATCCGCAGGGACGCGGTGGCTCGGACGAGCACCACGACGTCGCCTTGGCGGCGCCCACCGTCGACCTCCTCGCGCAGCCGACGGGCCACCCTCCGTGCCTCCGCCCGGCGCCACGGCTGCTCAGCCAGACCGACGAGTCCGATCGAGGCCTCCAGCTCCGGGTCCTCGTCCCACCCGCGGGTGTCAGTCAGCAGAAGCTCCACTGTCGCACCGTCGTCTTGGAGGCGATCAGGGTCGAACAGCCGCAGCTCTTCGCCGGCGGGGGCGACCGCCCCGCGAGCATCCGCCCGCCCCGCGACAAGCGGGGCGAATCGCTCACCGAAATGGCCTGAGAAGGCGAGGTTGATGACGTCGAGCAGCTCCTCGCGCGAGCGGAAGTTCACCTGCAAGGTCTTGGTCTTCGCCGGCCCCAGCGCGGCACGGCGATCGCGGAAGATGGTGACGTCGGCGTGCCGGAATCCGTAGATGGACTGGAACTCGTCGCCAACCGCGAAGAGGTTGTCGCGCTCGAGCGCTTCCAGAACGTCCAGCTGGAGGCGGTTGGTGTCCTGGAACTCATCCACCATGATCAATGCGTAGCGCTGGGCCCAGCGCTCGCGCAGCCCGGCGTCGGTCTGGAGCAGGTCGCGCACCCGGAGCTCGAGATCCTCGAAATCCAGGGCGGAGCGTTGGCGCTTCGCCTCGGCGTACGAGGTGCCGAAGCACTCGAGCAGCGTCGCGATCAGCTCAACCGACGACCGCGCGTGGTGGTTGGCACAGGCCTGTCGGAAGAACGACCACGCATTCCGGTAGTCGTCGCACGCCGACTGCTTGAGCGCGGCGGCACCCGAGCCGAGTGTCGCCGGGTCGAGCGCCCCTGGGAAGGG
>JACCYI010000256.1 GCA_013696535.1 Solirubrobacterales bacterium | reverse complement strand
CGCCGCGCACCAGGGTGGCGTCCAGCAGCACCGCAACGGCCAGCCCGAGACCGAACTGCTTCATGTCGATGAACGAGAGGGTGGCGAAGATCGCGAACACCCCGATCATCACGGCCGCTGCGCTGGTCACCACGCCGGCGGTCGCCTTGATCCCGTAGGACACCGCCTGGTCGGTGGCCATCCCGCCGTCCACCGCCTCACGGATGCGGCTGAGGATCAGCACGTGATAGTCCATCGAGAGTCCGAACAGGATCACGAAGAGGAACAACGGCAGCCAGGACGTGATCCCGCCGATGGACTCGAAGTCCAAGAGCCCTTCGAGGTTCCCGTACTGAAAGACCCAGACCAGCACGCCGTAGGCGGCGCCGACCGACAGCAGGTTCAGGATGATCGCCTTGATCGGGACCACGATCGAACGGAAGGTCACCAGCAGCAGCAGGAACGCAAGGGTCAGCACGAACGCGAACACGTAGGGCAGGGAGCGCTTGAGCTGATCGGTGAAGTCGCGCGAGCCGGCCGTGAAGCCGGTGACGTCGGTGCCAACGCCCGGCACCCGGTCGATCGTCGCCGGGATGAGCTTCCCGCGCAGCGTCGCGAGCGCCGCATCGGACTTCTCGTCCGTGCCCTCGCCCTGCAGTGGAATGGAGACCAGCGCGACGTCCTTGGCGGGGTTGACCTCCACGTCGATCGGCTCGCCCATCTGACCCGAGGCCAAGGCCGCCTTCTCGAGATCGGCGATGCCCTGCTTCACCGCCGGCGCGGTCACGTCGTCGGCACGCACCACGGCGACCGCGGGGACGTTGCCGCCGGGGAAGGCGGCCTGGATGCGATCGTAGGTCTGCATGACCGCGAGGTCGCGTGGCAACCCCTGGATGCCCGGGTTCACCGTGTGGAGGTTGAGGGCGGGAAGCGCGATGACGACCAGCACGGTGGCCGATGCGATGGCCGACAGCCACGGGCGCCTGAGGACCCGGTCGAGTATCGCGCCCCAGAGTCGTGACTCGCCGCCGCTGCGCTCGCGCCGCTTTGCCAGGAAGGGAACGCGACCTCTGTTCACGCGATCGCCGAGCTTGGACATCAGCGCGGGAAGCACCGTCACGGAGCCGAGCATCGCCACGCCGACGACCAGGATGGTGCCCGTGGCGAACGAGGTGAACACCGCGTTGCCGGCGAGATACATCCCGGCCATGGCGACCATCACGGTCAACCCCGAGATGAGCACCGCCCGGCCTGAGGTTGCCGCTGCGGCGGCCAGGGCGGCGCCTTCGTCACGGCCGGCCGCGCGTTCCTCACGCTCGCGTCGCAGGTAGAACATCGAGTAGTCCACGCCGACCGCGAGGCCGATCAGCAGGATCACCGAGGAGATCGACTCGTCGACCGGGAAGAGCTGTGAGATCGGGCCGAGCAGCCCGAGGGTGGCGGCCACCGCGGTGAGCGCGAGCAGGAGGGGGATACCGGCGGCGACGAGCGCTCCGAAGGCGATGAGCAGGATCAGGAGGGTGATCGGGAGGGAGAGGAACTCCGCGCGCTTGAAGTCGTCTTCGAAGGACTTCGAGAGGGCCTTGTCGGCGCTCGCGTCACCGAACTGCTCGACACGCAGATCCGGGTGCGCCTTCTGCGCGGCGGCCACCGCGGCGAGGATCGGGTCGATCTTCTTGTCGGCCTCGTCGGGATCGCCCTTGATCTCGAAGGAGATGATCGCGGAGCGGCCATCGCGGCTGATCTGGCCCTCGTTGTCCTTGGCGAGGGGGGATTCGATCCGCTCGATCGCTGACTCGGCGCTCAGGCGCCGCTCCACATCGCGCACCGCGGAGGTGAACGCCGGCGCGGAGGCGCGCAGCGTGCCGTCGCGCGACTGAACGAGCACCTGCTCGCCGGCACGGTCACGGAAGCCGGCTCCGTCTATGGCCTCGTCGGCCACGCGAGATTCACCGTTGCCGGTGTCTGAGTCCTCCAGGTTCTTCATCCCGGCGGCGTTGCCGGCCATGAAGGCGACGATGACGAAGGCGAGCCAGCCGAAGATGGCGATCTTGCGGTGGCGTGCGCTCCACGCGCCGGCACGGGCTGCGAGGTTGCGAGAAGGTGGCACTGGTGAGCTCCTGTTCATCGACTGGGCCTGCGCCGTAGAGGCTGCCAGTGACGGGGGTGCGCTCCTATGGGAGCGACCCGGCGTGCTGGAGTGCGGCTAACCGCACCTCGGCACACCCGCGATCATCCGCTTCCTGCGGCTGCTCGGCGTCTTCGCTCTCGCACGAGCCGTTGGCGTGCTCGGCCGTGGCGTCCCCGATAACGTCGGCCGTGTCGAGCAGGGCGACATCGTCCCCCCGCCACAGTTCACACGTCGGCCTCTCCGTCACGGTTGAGATGCGTTCGTAGTCGCCCTCGCCGCGAAGGGTGTCGACGCCGGGCCCCGGCCCCCCGTGTTTCGCCCGGTACCCGGTTATCGGTCGAGGGGGTGAGGCCCGTGAGTCGTGCCACGGGTGTCCTACACTGCGGACCTGCCCTG
>JACCYI010000217.1 GCA_013696535.1 Solirubrobacterales bacterium | reverse complement strand
GTCCACGAGGTAGATCATCGGCACCTGGTGAGCCAGGGCCAGCTCCTGGACGCGAAGGATCTTCTCCACGGTCTTCGGCCCCCAGGAGCCGGCTTTCACGGTGGGGTCGTTGGCCATGACCGCGACCGGACGCCCGGCGATCTGCCCCATCCCGGTCACCACGCCGTCAGCGCCCAAGCCGTCCCCTTGCCAGTTGGCCAACAGGGCGTCCTCCGCGAAGGAGCCGGCGTCGAGCAGCCGGGCCATCCGGTCGCGGACGGGCAGCTTGCCCTGCTCGCGCGCCTTGGTGTGATGGCGCTCAGGTCCGCCGGCGTAGGCGCGCTCGAATGCCTCCCCGACGTCGTCCATGGCCGCCGCACGATAATCGACCGTGCAACCGCTGCTCACCGCGAGAGGAAGCCATCCACATGAGAACTCGAACCCTTGGCCCCGACGGTCCCCAGGTCTCCGCGCTCGGGCTGGGCTGCATGGGCATGTCCGACTTCTACGGGCCGCGTGACGACGACGAGTCCATACGCACCATCCATCGTGCGCTCGACCTCGGCGTGACGATGCTCGACACCGCCGACATGTACGGGCCGTACACGAACGAGGAGCTCGTCGGCCGCGCCATCGGCGATCGCCGCGATGAGGTCTTCCTGGCTACGAAGTTCGGAATCGTCCGCAATCCGACCGACGTGGCCGCCCGCGGCACCAACGGCAGCGCCGCTTACGTGCGCTCGTCCGCCGAGAGCTCACTGCAGCGTCTCTCGGCCTGGACCACATCGACCTCTATTACCTGCACCGCGTCGATCGGGCCACGCCCATCGAGGAGACCGTCGGCGCGATGGCGGAGCTCGTGCAGGAAGGCAAGGTTCTCCACATCGGGCTTTCGGAGGCGAGCGCCGGCACGATCCGTCGCGCGCACGCCGTCCACCCCCTGACCGCGGTGCAGAGCGAGTACTCCCTGTGGTCGCGGGACATCGAGGACGAGGTCGTGCCCGTCCTGCACGAGCTCGGCATCGGGCTTGTCGCCTACTCGCCGCTGGGCCGCGGCTTCCTGTCGGGTCAGATCCGGTCGATCGACGATCTCGCCCAGGACGACTTCCGGCGCCGCTCGCCGCGCTTTGCGGGCGAGAACTTCGACAAGAACCTCGAGGCGGTCGAGCGCGTCGAAGCGATCGCCAAGGAAAAGGGGATCAGCGCCGGGCAGCTCGCGCTCGCGTGGGTGCTCACTCAAGACGAGCACGTCGTTCCGATCCCGGGCACCAAGCGAGTGGCCTATCAGGAGGAGAACGTCGCGGCGGCCGGCGTCGAGCTCACTGGAGAGGATCTGCGCTCGATCCGCGAAACGCTGCCCGAGCCCGCCGGCGACCGCTACGACGCGACCGGGATGCAGATGATCAACGGGTGACCCGGGGCGTCGCCCCTCCGCTCGCCTTCGCTAGAGGGCGGCATTCGGGATGGTCGTCTCGCCCGAGTGATCGTAGAACCCCATCCCCGACTTCTTACCGCGCCACCCGGCCGCCAGCATCTTCCGCAGGAGCGGCGGTCGGGCGAAGCGCCGCTCGCGGAACTCGTCGAACATGACGTCGCAGATCGACCCGAGGGTGTCCAGGCCCACGAAGTCCGCGAGGGTCAACGGGCCCATCGGGTGCCCGGCGCCGGCCTGCATCGCCTCGTCGATCTCCATGATCGAGCCCACGCCCTCCTCGTAGGCGCGTATCGCGTCGAGCAGGTAGGGGACGAGCAGGCGATTGACGATGAAGCCCGCCCTATCGCGCGCCTGGACGGTCCGCTTGCCGAGTTTCGCCCCGAATTGAAGACCCGCCCCATAGGTCTCCTCGCTCGTGGTCACGCAGCGCACGACCTCCAGCAGCTTCATGACCTGCGCCGGGTTGAAGAAGTGCAGTCCGAGGAAGCGGTCAGGCCGGGAGGTCGCCGCGGCCTGGTCGATCACGGGAAGCGACGACGTGTTGGTGGCGAATATCGCTTCAGGCTTCGCGATGGCGTCGAGCTCCTGCCACAAGCCGACCTTGGTGGCCAGATCCTCCGTGATCGCCTCGAGGATGAGATCGCAGTCGGCGAGCTCCGTGAGGTCGAGCGTGCCGCGGACGCTCGCTCTGACGGCATCGGCCTCGGACCGGGTGAGCTTCTCCTTCTCCACCGCACGGGCCAGCTGCTTGTCGATGCGCCCGAGGCCGTTGGTCAGAGCGTCGCGGTCGATCTCCCGCATCACCACGTCGAAGCCGGCCTGCGCGGCGACCTGTGCGATGCCGTGGCCCATCAGTCCGGCGCCGCAGACGCCGACTGTGTTGATCTCTGGCATAGCGCTCCTCGGGTCGGACTGACAGGGCCGAAGAGTAGGTTGGCGCCCATGGCCCTGGTCAAGACGCAGGATCGCGGCGCCGTTCGCCACGTGATACTCAACCGCCCCGAGAAGCGAAACGCCTTCGACGCCCCGCTGGTGGCCGGGGTCGGTCAGGCGCTGCGCGATGCCGCCGACGAAGCGGCCGTCCACTGCGTGGTGCTGCGCGGCGAAGGACCCATGTTCTCCTCGGGAATGGACCTCGCGGCGCTCAATGACCTCGCTTCGCATCCGGAGAACCTGCGCGTCTTCCGGCGCGCATGCCTCGACGCCTTCAACCTCGCGGAGGAGATGACCAAGCCGACGATCTGCGTCATCCACGGCGCCTGCATCGGCGGCGCGACCGAGCTCGCGCTGGCGTGCGACCTGCGCATCATGGTGGCGGACGCGCTGATCGGGATGCCGGAGACGCGGATCGGGCTCATCCCGGACGTCGGCGGCTCCTCACGACTGCCGGCGGTGGTCGGGCTCGGGAGGGCGAAGGAGCTCGTGATGACGGGCAAGCTGATCGACGGGATCGAAGCCGAGCGGATCGGATTGGTCAATCGCGTCGCTCCCGCTCCTGAGCTCGACGCGACGCTTGACTCGCTCGTCGGCGACCTGCTCGCGTGCGCGCCCCTCGCGGTCGGGCTCGCCAAGCGGGTGATGGACGCGAGCGCCCGCCCGGCGCTTTCGGCGACGCTCGAGCTCGAAGTGACCATGCAGGAGCTGTGCGCGAGGTCGCAGGACTTCGCGGAGGGCGCCCGCGCCTTCGCTGAGCGCCGGCAGCCTGACTTCAGCGGCCGCTGAAGTCAGGCTGCCGGCGCTCAGCGAAGGCGCGG
>JACCYI010000205.1 GCA_013696535.1 Solirubrobacterales bacterium | reverse complement strand
GAGCCAGGCGAGGTCGGAGGCGCAGGCTCCACGGCGCGCGACACGGAGCGACAGCCACAGTGCCATCCCCCACAGCGGGAAGAGCAGCGCATCGGGGGTGACCGCGCTGCCGATGAAGGTCGCCATTGGGGCCAGCCCGCAGACCGCCCCGCACAGAAGCTGAGCCGGACGGTCGCGGCGCAGCACCTCGCCGGCGAGGAGCCATCCAGAGAGGGCGAAGGCCATCAACAGCGGGACCGAGAGGAGTCGCATCACGTACAGGCGATCGATGACCGACCCCGACCGGGCGGTGAGATAACCCAGCGATGCGTAGAGGTAGTAGCCGGGCGGGTTGTTCCGGGCGGGATTATCGCCACCACCGTCCTCGCGCTCCGGTCGCCCGAGCGTCGCCTGGCGAGCGGCCCAGCGACGGTAAGCTGCGACCGACCACTCCGGGTCGGCTTCGATCCGCTGGGCGGAGTCGAGGAACCCGCTGGCCCGCTCTGCAAGTGCCTGCTCGCTTGACTTGGCGGCTGCGCCTACCGGTCGCCCGTCGTCTGCCGGAAGCCGGTGCAGCTCGACCAGCGTCTGCACGTAGGCGAAGTGCGCGTCCTCGTCAGGCACCTGCCAGGCCGGCACCACCAGCGCCCACGCCACCCCGGCGAGCGCAACCGCAGCCGCCAGCCAGCGCAGCGCCGGGGGCACGTGAAGCATGCGCATCGGCGGCCACCATACCGACGCTCCATCTACACTGCCGACGGGGCGCGCATCTATTGACGAGTTCGCCCGCTCTCTCATCCACGCCATTCCCAGCGTCAGACTGCGAACCTGGAAGGACGACGACTCGTGTCACGACAGGACCCCAACGCGCGCTCGCTCACCGTCGGCGGCGTCGAGATCTCCGACAGCGGCGACTGCTACGTGATCGCCGAGATCGGCCACAACCACGGCGGGTCGGTGGACACCGCACGGCAGCTGTTTCAGGCGGCGAAGACGTCCGGAGCGCACGCGGTCAAGCTCCAGAAGCGCGAGAACCGTTCGCTGTACACCCGCGACATGTTCTCCAAGCCGTACGAGAACGAGAACTCCTACGGGGCCACCTACGGTGAGCATCGTGAGGCCCTGGAGTTCGGGCGCTCGGAGTACGAGGAGCTCAAGGCCTGCGCCGCCGAGCTGGGGGTGACGTTCTTCGCCACGGCCTTTGACCTGCAGAGCGCCGACTTCCTGGCCGAGCTCGACATGCCGGCCTACAAGATCGCCTCGGCTGATCTGATCAATACCCCGCTGCTGCGCCACGTGGCCTCGGCCGGAAAGCCGATGGTCCTCTCCACAGGCGGTGCAACCCTCGACGACGTGCGGCGGGGCTTTGAGACCGTGGCCGAGATCACCCCCGAGGTCGCCCTGCTGCAGTGCACCGCCGGCTACCCCGCGGAGTGGGCGGAGCTCGACCTCCGTGTCATCTCGACTTATCGAGACCTGTTTCCCGACACCGTGGTCGGGCTTTCGAGTCACGACAACGGCATCGCGATGGCGGTCGCCGCCTACGTCCTGGGCGCCCGCATCGTGGAGAAGCACTTCACCCTCAACCGCGCGCTGAAGGGCACCGATCACCGCTTCTCGCTCGAGCCGCAAGGCCTCGGCAAGATGGTGCGAGACCTGCAGCGCACGCGGATCGCGCTCGGCGACGGCACGAAGACCATGTATCCGTCCGAGGCGGGTCCGATGGTCAAGATGGCCAAGAAGCTCGTGGCGGCGACCGACCTGCCCGCCGGACATCAGCTCCGTGAGAGCGACATCGCGATGAAGTCGCCAGGCGACGGGCTCCCGCCCTACGAACTCGACCGCATCGTCGGCCGCACCCTGCGCCACCCGCTCCAGGCTGACGGATCGATTACCTTCGAGCTGCTCGACGAGCCGGTGCATCACGCGTCGTCGCGCGCGATGGCCGGACGCACGAGCGACGCCTAATCGAGCCGCGCCTCACCGACGGCAGGGTCCGGCGGCTGCCGTTCTCGCCGTGAGGATTGCGCCTCCGACGCGCTGACCGGAGGGCAGTCGGGTGGCGCCGTCGAACGTCACCGTCAGGCGACGGCGGGGTTCACCGGCGAAGCAAACCGTCACGGCGAGCTCCCGCGGACGCCTGGGCATGACAACGCCCGCGATCCGGCGCGCGCCGTCGCGGACGGCCACCCGGCGACGCCCCGACTGACCCGGCGGCGGCACGAGTGACAGGCTCACGCGCTGGGCTTGAGCGCCGTTCGCGTCACCGTAGAGGTCGACCAGACCGGTGCCGCCCTCCGGCACCCACCCCGCCTCGGAGTCGGTCCCGTTGATCACCCAGGCCGCGCGCGGTCGCGACCCGATGTCGATGAGGGCGAGCCCCGCGTGGTGGGCCAGGCGACGCCCGGCGGGCATGAAGCGCCGGTCGGCCTCGGGCAGCGCGAGATACCGCACGGACTCGGACAACTGAAGGGAGCCATCGTCAGGGTTGACGGCGAGCTGGCCGCTGCCCAGCTCGGTGTGATGGGCCTGGCTGTTTTGGTAGGAAAGCTGGCGGGCCACGGTCTTGTTCCAGAACTCGAGGTCCCAGTACGGCACGGTGCCCGTGCCCTGCTGGGAGATCGCGCCCGGGACACTGGCCACCGTCGCGTCGTCCACCGCGCCGTCGACCCAGTCCTGGCCGCGATGCAGAGCCGGCTGCGTCTCGATCCCCAGATGGCGGAAGACGTAGACCGTCTGCGCCAGGAGGAAGACGGCGAGCGGGAGCCCGATGACCACGGCGGCCGGCGGGCTCCTTCGGTGCCCGCACACCACCACCACGACGGCGGCGAGAATCGCCACCGAGACCAGGAGGACATCGGCGTTGAGCTTTGCGACACCCAGCCACGACCCGATCTGCCCGGCGCGGCCTTCCAGCACGACGTGGAAGACCGACGCGGGAGAGACGAACCACGGCAGCGCGTAGGGCACGAAGTCGTACGACATGACGACGAGCGCCGCGACGCCCGCGCCGACCGGCAGCGCCGGGGTCGTGCGGCGGCCGTCCGCGAGGCCGGCGCCCATCGCCACAAGCATCACGGGCGCGGCGTAGAAGGCATAGCGATCAAAGAGGATCCCGCCACCGCTGTTGAGATCGAAGCTCGCGGCGACCAGGCAGAGCCCGGCGACCGTGACGATCGCCAGCATCGCGAAGGCATGAGCCTCGGCGCTCGCGGGTCGGATGAGCGTCGCGAGCGCCCAGGCCGACCCCACGACCAGCGGCACGAGCCCGCAGCCGACGGCGATCACGGCGAGCTGATCGACCGCGAGCGCGACCGCGCCCGGCGGCACGAGCGCCTCCTCGAGCAGGCCACCGTAGGTTCCCAGGATTCGCTGCACCAACGGCACGGTCAAGAGCCCTGCGGCCGTCAGGCCGAAGCCCAGCCAATGGGCGCGTGCAGCGTGCGCGAGCTCGAAACCCACCGCGCGTGATCGCGAGCGCGCCCCGGGCGCGGCAAGGGCGCGGCCGGCCACGTGCCCCACGGCCGCGACGACGAGCACAGGAGCGAGCACCAGGAACTGCGGCCGCGTGGCGGTCGCGGCAAGGATGGCGGCGGCCGCCACGGCGTCGGCCCCAGGGGAGGCCTTCACGAGCGCCCGCTGGCAGGCGAGTATCGCCCACAGGAAGACGGGGTACCCGAGCACCTCGGTCAGGAGCACCGTCGAGAACACCATCCAGGGAACGAGCACCGTC
>JACCYI010000194.1 GCA_013696535.1 Solirubrobacterales bacterium | reverse complement strand
CGCGTTGACCTTGACCTGGGCCCCTTCGTCGCCCATGCGCATGATCGTGCCCTTGCCGAACTGGCGCTCGATCTGGGTGAGCGCGCCATTCAGGGCGACGTCGCGGGCCTTGGCGGCCTGATCCGGGTTACTCATGTTGGGCGGGCTCCTCGAAAGCTTTCGACTCGATTTCGACCCCGGAAATTACGGTGGAGGTCGGACAGAAGCCCAGGTTGCCAGCGGTTGGTGCACGAGACAACGCGCGCGGGTGACGAAATGCGCACGGTGGTGTGACGAGCGAGACGCCAGGGCTAAGCGTCGCCCAACAGCCGCCGCAGCAGATGCATCACCACCGTCGTGGTGCGCTCGCGCACGGTGTCACGATCCCCCGGCAGGTGCACGGTCCGGTCCAGCCGCTCCGCCCCGCCCGCAAGGGCAGCGCTCACGCACACCATCCCGACGGGCTTGTCCTCCGTGCCACCACCCGGCCCCGCCACCCCCGTGATTCCGATCCCGATGTCAGCGCCGAATGCTGCAAGTGCTCCGTCGGCCAGCGCGGCGGCCACCTCGCCGGAAACCGCGCCGTGAACGTCGATGAGCTCGCCTGGAACCTGCGCGAGCGTCTGCTTGGCCTCGTTCGAGTAGGCGACCACCCCACCCAGCGCCCACGCCGAGGAGCCGCCCCGCGCGGTCAGGCGGGCCGCCATCAGCCCGCCCGTGCACGACTCGGCCACCGCCACGGTGCGCGCGGGCGGGCCTGCGAGCAGAGCGGTCACCTGGTCGTCGATCGTCGAGCCGTCCGTGGAGAACAGGGTGTCGCCGTGGCGGCCGCGGATCGCCGCTTCGAACAAGTCATAGGCGCCTGCCGCCGACGGCTCGAAGACCGTGGCGATCTCGATCTCCCCACGGCGCAGGCAAGTGGTGATCTCGAGTGCGCCGAGATCGACACCATCGCGCTCGAAGACCCGCAGGGTCTCGGCGATCTCCGATTCCGGGATGCCGAACAGGCGTACGATCCGCTGCTCGAAGGCGCCGGCCTCTACGAAAGCTGCCCGGAGCGGCTCGCTCGCCAGCGCGGTCTCCCACATGGGCATGAGCTCGCGCGGAGGGCCCGGGAGCACGACTACCGTCGGACCCACGTGGCCTTCGCCCGAAGGCACGACGAGGCCGGGCGCCGTCCCGACCGGTTCGAGCACGGTGGCGCCCTCGGGAATCATCGCCTGCTTGCGGTTGCCCGCGCGGATGGCCGACCGATCGAGGTTGGGCCAGCGCGCGGTGAGCCGCTCGAGGATCACCTCGATCCGGCCCTCCAGCGCCTCGTCGAGGACCATCGGCCTTCCGGCGAAGTCCGCGACCACTTCTGTGGTGAGGTCGTCAGCGGTGGGCCCGAGCCCACCACTCGTGATGATGACGTCGACTCCGGTCTGCGCAAGGAAGTCCAGCGCGGAGCGCACCTCGGCCGGCCGGTCGCCCACCACGACGGTATGGGATAGACCGACGCCGAGCTCGCGCAGACGCTCCGCCAGCCATGGCCCGTTGCGGTCGGGGATGATGCCCGTGAGCACTTCGGTGCCCGTCACGACGATGCCGGCCCGGGCGCTCATGAGCAAGTCGGCTGTCGGGAGGCCGACAGGCGGCGAGGCGAACGCCCCGGACGTATCTCATACCCGATCGCCGCGTCCGTGTCGGGGACGGCGTAGGAGCGCTTGCCGACCCGCATCCGAACCTGGCCGTTGCCAAAGGTGACTCGGAAGGAGCGGCCCGTGAAGCGCCGCGACGGTCGGCCGGCCGGCAGGTTCTGGCCGCGGATCAGGGGTGTGCCCTTCCGCGAGACCAGGCAGACGTTGACTTCGGCCTGCGGCACGATCTGCAGGCTAACCGTCCGAGCGGTGGCAGCCTTCCGGCGTCGTGCACGAGCGCGAGCCCGTGCCCGCGCATTCGCCCGCCGCTCGCGCGCCGAGTCCGCAGCGGAGCCGCGCGTCTGCGCCTGCGCGGGCCGCCGGACGGAGGACTTGTTCTCCGGGTCGTTCCAGAGCAGTCCGATGCCCGCCAGTAGTCCGATGAGCGCCACAAAGCAGATTCCGGCGATGACCCCGGGAGAGATCAACGGTCCGCGCGCCCTTCGCCGCTCGCGCC
The DNA here is from genome assembly GCA_013696535.1 of Solirubrobacterales bacterium. Next base: position 6,217 of record JACCYI010000194.1, on the reverse strand, counting down.
GGGAGCCCAGGTTCGTGGAGAAGGGCGTCAAATCCTGCGGAGCGGGGCGCTCGTAGCGCTGCTTGTACTCCTCGACGAGCAATTTGGCGTCCAGCCCGAGATACTCCGCGTACGTGCGCAGGAAGGTCTTGACGTAGGTGGGGCCGGGCAACAGGTCCCATTCCTCGTTCTCCAGAGCACGCAGGTACTTCGTCCGGATCTTCGTATCCGTCTCGACCCGCATGAGGTCGAGCTTGCGGCGGTTGCGCGCGTCGTGGAGTGTGGCGCCGATGTCGGGCATGGAGCCTCGCGAAGGCTACTCGCCGCCCGGCGCGTCCTCCGGGAGCTCCGGGGACCCGGCCTCAGGCGCCGACAAGGCGACGAGCATGCCCGGGAGGTCGGCCTCTGACACCAGCACCTGGCGGGGCTTAGATCCCTCGTAGCCCGAGATCACCCCGCGGCGCTCGAGCATGTCGATGAGCCGGCCGGCGCGGGTGTAGCCAAGACGCAGGCGGCGTTGGAGCATGGAAGTCGACGCGGTCTGCATCTCGGCGACCAGCCGGATCGCATCCTCCAGCAGCGGATCCTCGTCCGGATCGAACTCGGGATCCTCGGCGCCTCCCGTGACGGCTTCCTCGCTGACTTCCTCGAGTAGCTCCTCACGGAACTCGGGCTCTCCCTGCAGCCTCCAGGCCTCGGTCAGCTCGGCGATCTCGGGCTCGTCGATATAGGCGCCCTGGATACGCTGAAGCCGCGACGATCCGACCGGGGCGAAGAGCATGTCCCCCATTCCCAGGAGCGTCTCGGCACCGTTCTGATCGAGGATCACGCGCGAGTCGGTCTGAGAGGAGACCGCGAAGGCGATCCGCGAGGGGACATTCGCCTTGATCATGCCCGTGATGACGTCCACCCGCGGGGATTGGGTCGCGAGCACGAGGTGGATCCCCACCGCCCGCGCCTTCTGTGCGAGGCGGATGATGGAGTCCTCGACGTCGGCCGGGGCCACCATCATCAGGTCTGCGAGCTCGTCGATCACGCAGAGGATGTACGGCAGCCGCGGCTCCCCGCGTCCGTCGCGCACCCGGTTCATCTCGTTGAGCGAACGCGTGCGGGCCAGCGACATGTACGTGTAGCGCTGCTCCATCTCTCGCACGAGGTTCTGCAACGCGACCGCGGCCTTCTTGGGATTGGTGATCACCGGCGTGAGCAGATGCGGGATCGACTCGTAGTGGTTGAGCTCGACCTGCTTGGGGTCGACGAGGACGAGACGCACCTCGTGGGGCGTCGCGCGCAGCAGGACGCTCGAGAGCATCGCGTTCACGCACCCCGACTTGCCGGCGCCCGTGGTCCCCGCCACGAGCAGATGGGGCATCTTGGCAAGGTCGCAACCGATTGCGCGGCACGCGACGTCCTTGCCGAGCCACACCGTCAGCGGTGACCAGTCCTCGGGTGGGTCCTGCAGCACGTCGCCGAGGTGCACGATGTGACGGCGGGCGTTGGGGACCTCGACGCCGACCGCCTGCTTGCCGGGGATGGGCGCGAGGATCCGGATGTCGGCGGCGGCAAGGGCGTAGGCGAGATCGTCCTTGAGCTGGGCGACCTTGCCGACCTTGATCCCGGGCGCCAGACGGAGCTCGTAGCGGGTGATGTGGGGTCCCGCGACCATCCCGATCACCTGGGCCTGGACGCCGAAGTGCCCGAGCGCTTCGAGCAGCTGGGCCGCGACCTTGGCCTGACCGGCGGTGTCCGGTCGGGTCGCGGCCTCCGAGGAGCGCTTAAGGAAACGGGCGTCGGGAACCGTCCAGACGAAGTCGGGCGAGTCGGTGGTCTCGGGGCGATAACGGCCCTGCGGCGTGAGGTTCGCGGCGTCGGGCGCCGAGACGGTGCGGGTCACGCCCGGCTCGTCTGATTCGGGATCCTCCGCGAGCCGCGCAACGGTGGGCTCGGCCTCTGACTCAGGCTCGGAGTCCGGTTCGGACTCGGACTCGGGCTCGGGCTCGACGATCGGCTCGAGCTCGGGCGCCTGCGCGACGGTCGGCTCAGACTCGTACAAGTCCGGGAAACGCTCGTCGCCCGACCAGAAGCTTCCCGGCATGATCGGCCCGGTGTCCGAGGCTTCCGGGAGCGTCGGGAATCTCGCGGTCAGGGCTTCGGACGGCTCCGGCTCTGGCGGCAACGCCTTCGTCACCGCGGCGCGCTCGGACTTCTCGAGCGCGGCCAGCTCCTCGGCCGCCGCGCGACGACGGGCCACCACCGCCCCCACTCCGGTCGTGGTCACGCGGACCCGACGGCTCGTCGCCTGCACGACGCTCGCGATCGACGCGCCCGTGAGGAGCAGCACGCCGGCCACGAGCAGGAAGATGGCGATGATGTGCGCCCCGAGGGTGGAGAACAACGTGGAGCAGATGGAGTAGAGCCCCTCCCCCAGCATGCCGCCGTGAGCTTTGGCGAAGGAGGGATCCCAAGCCGCAGACCGCGTCCCGCCCCCTCCCGTTCCGAAGGTGCCGGCGGCGAGCCCGAGCGCGAGAGCGGCGAAGAGGCACAGGGCCCCGGCCCGGAACGGACGTACCGCGGGCAGCACGGGACGCAGCACGAGCACCGCGCCCGTGACCATCAGCGCGACGGGGACCAGGTGGTGGGCTTCTCCGATCAGCCATCGCAGCCCTTCCACGGCAGCTTCGCCCGCCTCCCCGCCGGCCCAGCCCAGGTAGATCACGAAGGCAAGGAAGACAGCCAGCGCGACGAGCGCGAGGCCGATCAGGTCCACCTGGTGCTGCTCGAGCACCGGGCGGCCGGGAAACGCGGGGCGCTTGACGCGAGGTTTGGGCTTGAGCTTGGCGGGCGGCATGGGGAGCCGTCTTTCCTTCGACGCCGGCGCGAGTTTCCCCTCCCCGCCACGGCCAGGTGGGTGGCCGTTGGGCGCAGGGCCGTAGAATGGCGTCATGGAGGCGTCAGTCCGCCCAGCCCGCGTGCTCATCGTCGAAGACGACGACGACATCGCCCAGGTGCTCCAGCGGTCGCTGCGCCTGGAGGGCTACGACGTCCGGATCGCCGCTGATGGCGTCAAGGCACTGGACGAGAGCCAGGCCTTCCTGCCCGACCTCATCATCCTCGACCTCGGGCTGCCCGGGATGGACGGCATCGAAGTCGCTCGCACGCTGCGCGGCAACTCGGACGACACACCGATCCTGATGCTCACCGCCCGCGATGCGCTGGACTCGCGCGTGGAAGGCCTCGACGTCGGCGCTGACGACTACCTCGTCAAGCCCTTCGAGCGCCAGGAGCTGCTGGCTCGCCTCCGCGCCCTCCTGCGCCGCCGGCCCCCGCGTGGCATGGCGCCGCTCGTCGTCGGCGATCTGACGCTCAACCCCGACACGCACGAGGTCTCGCGCTCGGATCGCGCCATCGAGCTCACTCAGCGCGAGTTCGAGCTCCTCGAGTACCTCATGCGCAACGAACGGCTCGTGATCTCCCGCCAGAAGCTGCTCGACGAGGTCTGGGGCTACGACCCGTTCTCGATCACGAACACCATCGAGGTCTTCGTGTCCAATCTGCGTCGCAAGCTCGAGGCGGCCGGGGAGCCGCGACTGCTGCACACCGTGCGTGGCGCCGGCTACGTCTTGCGCGTGTGACTTAAAGCAAGCGTGAAGATCCGCGTGCCACCGACACGCTCCGCCGTACCATCGGCACGGTGGCAAGCGTTCACAATGCGGCGGCGAGAGCATCGGCGGCCTACCGGCGGCTCCCGATCGGCTGGCGGCTCGCCGGCGGCTCCGCGGCACTCACCGGGTTCATCCTGCTCGGTTTCGCGATCATCGTCGGAGTCCTCACGACCCAGCGCATCCAGACCGAGTTCAACAATCGGGTGAGCCGGGGCGCCGACGACCTGGCGCAGAAGGTGCAGTACTCGTTCGATCCGGTGCGCAGCAAGCTCAAACGCATCGGCGGGCCGTCGCTTTCAGACTATGCGGCGGATGAAGCCGTGATCCGGGTCGTGGACGGCACGGGTGACGCGATAGAAGCCTCGAGTGCGAAGGCGCCCTACCTTCCGGGCCCTGCGTTCGGCCGCAACATCCCGGACTACCGGGGCTTCCGGGTCGAGACCCGGCCCGTCCTGGTCCGGCGTGCGAGCGACGGCGCACCGTACACCCGCCTCTACGTCCAGTACGCCCGCCGGCTGTCGGACACCAAGGCGACCGCCCGCCGGGTGCAAGTCCTCCTCGGGCTCGGAGTCCTCGGGGGGACGGCGCTGGCGCTCCTAGCCGGGCTTGCGACGGCGAGGCGTGCGATGGCCCCCATCACCGAGCTCACGGAGATCGCGCGGAGGATCGAGCGCACGCGCGACCCCACCGTACAGATCCCCAGGCCGGAGGCAGACGACGAGGTCGCCGAGCTCGCCAACACGCTCGAGAGCATGCTCGGAGCACTCGACAACGCCCGCGGCGAGACCGAAGTCGCCCTGACCCGTCAACGCGAGTTCGTCGCCGACGCCTCGCATGAGCTGCGGACCCCGCTCACCTCGGTGCTCGCCAACCTGGAGCTCCTGGAGGACGTCACCGAGGGTGAGGCCCGGGAAGCGGTGACGTCCGCCTTGCGATCGTCGCGCCGGATGCGCAGACTGGTCGCCGACCTCCTGCTGCTCGCCCGCGCCGACAGCGGCCGTGTCGCGCGCCATGAGCCGATCGACCTCTCGCTCGTCGTTGCCGAAGCGGCCGGCGAGCTCGAGCCGGTTGCCGGCGACCACGAGCTCCAGGTGGACGCCGTGCCCGGTGCCGTGGTCGACGGCGCCCGCGATGAGCTCCACCGCCTTGTCCTGAACCTGCTTGAGAACGCCCTGCGCCACACGGATCCTGGAACGGCGGTCGAAGCGTCCGTGTACCAGCACGACGGCGAGATCGTTCTAGCCGTCGAGGACGACGGCCCCGGGATCGCTCCCGAGCAGGTGGACAAGGTGTTCGAGCGCTTCTTCCGCGGAGCGTCTGATCGTGGCGGGTCGTCCGGGCTCGGGCTCTCGATCGTGCGCGCGGTGGCCCACTCGCACGCCGGAACGGTGAGGCTAGAAGCGCCGCTCGACGGTCGCGGGGCCCGCTTCGTGGTGCGCTTCCCGGCCGCCGCTCGCGCGGTCAAGGTCCAGGCGACCGCTCCGGGCGCCTAGACCTCGACGACGACCGGGAGAACCATCGGACGACGCTTGAGCTTGTCATAGATGAAGGCGGCGAGGTCGTCATGGATCATGGTGATGAGGACCTCGTTCTCGGTGATCCGCTGCTCGGCCGCGCGGTCCAGCGAGTCCTCCACGGCGCCACGGAGCTGGTCGATGATCGCTCCGTCCGCGTCGAGGAACGGAACGCCGCGGGCGAGGACCTCAGGCGGGACGACAGACGAGCCGTCCTGCTCGGAGATGGTCGCCACCACGATGAAGATGCCGTCCGCCGAGAGCATCCGCCGGTCTCGCAACGCAACGTCTGCGACGTCCCCGATGTCCACCCCGTCCACGAAGATCATCCCGGCCCGCTCCTTGCCGACGAAGCGCGCACCCTTCGCGTCGAGCTCGAGCGGCTGGCCGTTCTCCCCGCGGAAGATGTTCTCGGCCGGCACGCCAACCGCCTCGGCCAGCCGCCCGTGGAGCAGTATGCGCTAGTAGTCGCCGTGGAAGGGCATCACGTACCGCGGCCGGGTGAGGTTGAGCATGAGCTTGATCTCCTCCTCGTAGCCGTGGCCGGAAGCGTGGATCTGGGCGTCGCGGGTGGTGATCACGTCGCAGCCGATGTGGTACAGGCGGTCGATCGTCTCGTTGACGGCACGCTCGTTGCCGGGAATCGGGGTGGCGCTGAAGACCACGGTGTCGCCCTTGCGCAGCTCAACCTGCGGATGGTCGCGGTACGCCATGCGCCGCAGGGCGGAAAGCGGCTCGCCCTGCGATCCGGTCGAGATGATGACGAGCTTCTCGTCAGGGAACTGGTCGATCTCGCGTGCCTGCACGAGCAGCCCGTCGGGCACCTTGATGTGACCGAGCTGGCGACCGATGTTGACGTTCTTGCGCATCGAGCGACCGACCAGGGCGACCTTGCGACCGAGTGACACCGCAGCGTCGACTACCTGCTGGACTCGGTGGATGTTCGACGCGAAGCTTGTGACCACGATTCGCCCGCCACAGCGCGAGAAGACCTCTTCGAGCCGCGGGCCGACCACGGTCTCCGACGGCGACCAGCCCTCGCGATCGGCGTTGGTCGAGTCG
>JACCYI010000184.1 GCA_013696535.1 Solirubrobacterales bacterium | reverse complement strand
GGCTTCCCGTGCTTGAGGCGATGTCGCGCGGCGTGCCCGTGGCGTGCTCGGATCGAGCCTCGCTTCCAGAAGTGGCCGGCGGCGCTGCGCGCTTGTTCGACCCGACCCGTCCCGAGCAGATCGCGAGTGCCATCGAGGCCCTGATCGGCGACACGGAGGAGGCGGCGAAGCTTGCCGCCGCGGGCCGCGCCCGTGCAGCGCACTTCACGTGGGAGCGGACCGCCAGCCTGACCCTCCACTCCTACGAGCGCGCGCTGGCGTCGCGGTAGGTCTCGGCCACCGTGTCGAGCGTTCCTGCCAGCGACAGCCGGGCGCTGCTCGCCCCGAACCACGCGGCGGTCGAGACGCGCATGGTGGGCCCCGCCGCGTGGACCCGCTCGATCGCCGCGGCCAGGTCCTCTGAAGACGCCGAGGCGGCGATCACGCCGTTCACGCCATCCTCGATCAGCTCGGCCGCGGCGTTGTCCTCGTCTGCCACGAGCACGCACGGAGTCCCGTGCGAGCACGCCTCGACCACGACGAGCCCGTAGCCCTCCCGCTTGGACGGCAACAGCAGGCAGAGCGCCCGGCTCAAGTCGGCTTGGACCGCGTCCGCACCGACGAAGCCAGGGGCCTCGACGAACCCTTCGGCATCCTCGGCCGAGATCGCGGCGAGCACCGCAGACCGCTCGGGCCCGTCGCCGAGGACGCGGCCGCGAAGACCCGGGATTGCGCGCGACGCGCGCGCCACGGCGCCCACGACCGCCGGCGCTCGCTTCTCGGGTATGTGCCGTCCCGCGAAGACCACGAGGGGCTCGGCTGCTAGCGGGCCGTCCGGTTCGAGCGGTCCTGGCCACAGCCCGGTGAGCAAGGTGACGCCGCCCCGGATTCCCTCAGCTTGCAGACGGCGCTCGGTCAGGCGCGCGAAGCAGAACGCGTGCTGGGGGACGCGCAGGCAGAGCGCCTGGACCCCCCAGCCGATACCGCCACCGAGGGGTCCGAGGTACTCACGCCAATAGGCCCGGCTCCAAAGCTCGAACCAGTCGACGACGAGGGTGAAGCGGTGCAGCGGGCGCACAAGCGCCGCGGACAGCAGGGAGAAGTACGGAAAGGAGGCGGTGTGGACGACGTCGTAGCGGCGCCCGTGGCGAAGCAGGTGCAGCAGGACTCCGGCACCGAACATCAGCGGCGGCCCGACGCGGCGTTCCCCGCCGCGTGAGTAGAGCCTCATCCGCGGGCCGACCGCGACGACGCGCGTACCCGCGGGTGCGTCGGGGACCCCGTCTCGGTCCCATTGACGCAGGGTCAGGTAGGTGATCTCGTGGCCCTCGGCCGCGAGCCGCTCGGCCACCGTGCGCAGGTAGCGCTCGAGACCGCCGACGGTGTGGGGGAAGAGGCAGTCGTAGACGAGGCAGATCCGCACGCCGAGGGGGACGCTATCTTCAATCATCGCTACTCCGGCGTTCTCCACCCGTTGACATCTTCGCGGTGGGTTGACTCTCCCGCCCTCGTATGGCTTCTTCGACGGTCCAACACGCACGCGCACTTGTAGCGCCAGCCGACTCTGCGGACGAGCCGATGGTGTCCGTCGTCATCCCCTGTCTCAACGAGGCCGAGAACATCGAGGAGTGCGTGACCATCGCCCTCGCGGTGATGGCGCGCCATGGCATCAACGGCGAGGTCGTCGTGTCGGACAACAACTCCACAGACGGCAGCGGCGAGCTCGCGTCCGATGCCGGCGCGCGCGTGATACATGAGGCGCGGCCCGGCTACGGCAGCGCCTACCTGGCCGGATTCGCCGCCGCCCGCGGTCGCTACATCGTCATGGCCGATGCCGACCTGACCTACGACTTCAACGAGATACCGCACTTCGTCGAGAAGCTCGACGAGGGCGCCCAGCTCGTCATGGGCGATCGAATGGACAACATCCACCCGGGAGCGATGCCGTGGCTGCATCGATACGTCGGCAACCCGGTGCTCAGCGGCATCCTCAACGTCTTCTTCCGCACCGGCGTGTCAGACGCCCACTGCGGCATGCGCGGTTTCCGCCGCGACATCCTGCCGACCTTGGACCTGCGCACGACCGGGATGGAGTTCGCCTCCGAGATGGTCATCCGCGCCTCCAAGGAGAAGCTCGACATCCGCGAGTTCCCGATCGAGTATCACCCGCGCGGTGGGGAGTCCAAGCTCTCGAGCTTCCGGGACGGCTGGCGCCACCTGCGGTTCCTGCTCGTCCACTCGCCGACGCACCTGTTCGTCATCCCGGGCGCGCTCATGGCGTTGCTCGGGCTGCTGGTGTCGCTGACGGTCGTGACCCAGGTCGACATCTTCGGGCGACAATGGGACATCCACTCCATGGTCGCGGCGGCGCTCCTGATGATCGTCGGGACGCAGGTCCTCGCGCTCGGGCTCTGCGCTCATACCTACGGCACCTACTTCATGGGCGAGAAGGACCCCTGGTTCGATCGGATGCGAGCGCGCTTCCGCCTGGAGCACGGGCTGTTGCTGGGTGGCGCGGCTCTGCTCGTCGGCGTGGCGATCAGCGTGTGGATCTTCGCCAAGTGGGTCGACCGCGGTTTCGGGCAGCTCTCCGAGGCGCGACTGGCAGTGCTTGCCGCGACGTTCGTGATCGTCGGCATCCAGGTGTTCTTCTCCTCGTTCCTGCTCTCCATTCTCGGCTTGCGCCGCCGAGGCTAGCTCGCCCAGTTTGCGCCTGCACGCTTGAGCGTCTCCACCCAGCCGCTGCAGTCAGAGCCGCAGCCTCGGAAGCCCTCCGGCGAGGTGTCCGGTCACGGCATCCGCTCCCCCCGCGTGGCGCACATCGCCTTCGCGGTCACGCTCGCCGTGGTGGCGATCGGCGTCATCGCCGCGCTCAGCCAGTCGGCCGTCCGGCTGGCGGGAACCAACAACGTCTTCCTGCGCTCCGCCAACGTGACGCTCACCGAAGGCGTCACCCTCTGCGAACGTCGCGAGATCGTGCCGGGCAGGACCGCCGCGATCCGTCTGAGCCCGCAGACCGGTGGTACACGTGGGAGCGCTCTCGCCGCCCGGGTGGTCGACCGCGACGGCCGCACGGTGAGCCGGGGCAGACTGGCCGCCGGATGGAGCGGCAGATACGCCGACATCCCCATCGCCACCATCGAGAGCACGCTGTCCGAGGCGCAGGTCTGCGTGACCTCGAGCGGCGCGGAACCCGTGAGGCTCATGGGGTTCGGCAGCGAGGACGCGCGCAACGGCGTCTCACTCGACGGCCGGGATACCCGTGAGACCGTCCGCATCGCCTACCTTCGGGAGGGACCGGAGAGCTGGTGGTCGCTCATGCCGACGGTCGCGCACCGGATGGGACTCGGCCGCGGCCTCCTCCTCGACGGGGCGTGGGTCGGGTTCGCGTGGCTGGCGCTCATCGCCGCGCTACTGGGAACCGTG
>JACCYI010000183.1 GCA_013696535.1 Solirubrobacterales bacterium | reverse complement strand
GCGTGCAGCGGTGCTCGAGGAGTTCGGCGAGCCCTTGGTAGTGCAGGAAGTCGAGCTGGCCGACCCGGGGCCGGGTGAAGTGCTCGTGCGCCTGGTGGCGTGCGGGGTCTGCCACACGGACGCCTATACGGCTTCAGGCGCAGATCCGTCGGGCTACTCCCCGGCCGTCCTCGGCCATGAGGGCGCCGGAGTCGTCGAGGCCGTGGGCTCCGACGTCGGGTCAGTCAGGGTCGGTGATCACGTCGTCACCCTCTTCTCGCCGCAGTGCCGTGAGTGCGTCCACTGCCGGTCGGACCGCACCAATCTCTGCATGGCGATCCGTCAGGAGCAGAATCTCGGCCAGCTGCCCGACGGCACGACCCGGCTCTCACGGCCGGGCGGTGGCCAGCCGATCCGTCACTTCATGGGCACGAGCACCTTCGCCGAGTACACGGTGATGCCTGAGATCGCGCTCGCCGTGATCTCCCCGGAAGCGCCGCTCGACCACGCCTGCCTGTTCGCCTGCGGGCTCTCGACCGGGCTCGGTGCGGCGATGTACACCGCGAAGGTGGACCCCGGGTCGACCTGCGTGGTGTTCGGCGCGGGCATGGTCGGCCTCGGGGCCGTGGCCGGATGCCGCTTGCAAGCAGCGGAGCGGATCGTCTGCGTCGACCTGTCCGAGGAGCGGCTCTCGCTCGCCCTTGGCCAGGGCGCCACGGACACCTGGCTGGCCGACGAGAACACCGTCGCCCGCGTTCTCGAGGTAACCGGAGGCTTCGGCGCGGACTACACCTTCGAGGCGACGGGACTGGTGAAAGTCATGGGCCAGGCCGTGGAGGCCGCTCGGATGGGCTGGGGACTGTGCACGGTGGCGGGGGTCGCCGGCAAGGGCGAGACACTCGACGTGATCCCGCGCCTGCTGATCACGGGCCGCCGGATCTGCGGCTCCTCGTTCGGCGGGGTCAAGGGTCGCGACCAGGTTCCTGAGCTGGTCGGACGCTACCTCGACGGCGACATCGACGTGGATCCCTTCGTATCGCACCGTATTGGTCTCGACGATGTCAACCGCGGGTTCGAGCTCATGCATCACCAGGACGGCATCCGGTCGGTCATCGAGTTCTGATGCCACGCAATCTGCGTCCCCTCTTCGACCGCGTGGTCATCAAGGAGCTCGATCCCGCTCGGATGCGCTCCTCCGGTCTCCTCATTCCGCCGGGATCCCACGAGCCACCGCCGCAACATGGGATCGTGCTCGACATCGGTCCTGGCCTCGACTGGTGGGCGTCCGTCGGCGTGGAGATGCCGGTCCGCCGCGGTGATCACGTCGTCTTCCCCGCGGCGGCGGGCAGCTGGATCGAGGTCGACGAAGAGCGGCTTCTGGTGTGCCGGGTGACCGAGCTCCTCGGGGTCCTCGAACAGACCGACTAACTCGTACGGCGTTCGACGACGATCGCGTCGTACGCGTCGGGATCGGTGACTCCTTCGGTGAGGAAGAGCAGGACACACGAATCGGGCCCCGCACCGAGCGTCGCCCGCCATGCCGGATCCGCGCCCGCTGCGAGCAGCTGAAGCGCCGCGCCGACGCCACCGCCGCTGTACTCGCCGGCCCGGATGCCGGCGGTGGACAGCGCACGCATGCCGTCGCGGGCCACTCCGTCCTCGATCGCGCAGAAGACGTCGACACACTCTTGGAGAACCGGGAAGGCGAGGTGGGAGGGAGTTCCGCAGTTGAGCCCAGACATGATCGACTGCTGTGATCCTGGAAGGGTGACGATTCGCCCCGCCCGCTGTGATTCGAGCACGCATGCCGCCTGTGTCGGTTCCACCGACACGAGGCGAGGTGGCGACGGGCACTCCGGCCGGCGGTAGTGCCGGGTCACCGCGGCGGCAAACGCGCCGACGCCCACCTGTACGAACACGACGTCGGGATTCCGCCCGCCGCGCGCCGCCAGGGCGTCGTCAATCTCCGTGAGCAACGTCGAGTAGCCGTCGATGACCGCGCCGGGAACATCCACGTAGCCCGGCCACGAGGTGTCGGACACGAGCACATGCCGATCGTCGGGGTCGACGTCGGCGGCCTCGGCTGAGCGGACTACGGCGTCGTCGTAGGAACCGTCGACCACGACCACGTCGGCGCCTTCATCGGCGATGGCAGCGCGGCGGGCCGGCACCATGTCCTGGGGAACGAAGATCAGCGCGTCGAGTCCGAGCATGCCGGCCATGCGCGCGACCGCCCGACCGTGGTTGCCGTCCGTCGCGGCGACCAACACGAGCCCGCTCTGGGCGAGTTCGGCTGCGAGGTGGTCGACCGTCTCCCATTCGGCGAACGCCCCTCGGTGGGCTTCCAGCGCGCGGTACACCGCCCACGACGCCCCCAGGATCTTGAACGCCGGCAAGCCGAGTCGGTTGGTTTCGTCCTTTACGAGCACGGACCCGACACCCATGGCCCGTGCGAGAACGGGCACGTCGAGCAACGGCGTCGGGGCGTAGCCCGGAAGCCGGCGATGAAAGGCGAGAGGCTCGCTCGAGGGCAGCTCGCGCAGTTGCTCGACTGCCCGCGAGTTCTCGAACACCTCGATCGCGCCCATCATGCGGCCGGTATCGTCGCACGCGATCTCGCCCTCCCGCGACGAGGCCGGACATGGGCGTTGGCGAAGTCGCCACTACGCTGAGTTCGCTCGGAGGGGTGGCAGAGCGGCCGAATGCACCGGTCTTGAAAACCGGAGTCCGGGTAACCGGACCGCGAGTTCGAATCTCGCCCCCTCCGCTTGGAAGTAGAGCCAGGACCCGGGCTCCCGCACACAGGTCGTGTGGTGCGCATTCCTCCAGCGTGAATCGGCGGTCGGTGGGCGCACTGGCGCCGTGACAGGGCCCATCGATGATCAGCCAGCGGCGGGTGACCGGCAAGACCTTGCTCAACCACGCCCAGGTGGTGGAATCGACGAACAGACTGTGCCAGAGCACCGCAGGCGGACCGGAGCCCAGCGTCCGCACACGAAGCGCCCCAAGGCTGGAAGGAGCCATCGTTTCCGCGTCGTGCTCGTCCTCGCGCACTGAGAGCCTCCGTCGGCGCTGCTGGGTATCCGAAGCCTCTAAGGCCAGGCGCGCTTCAGCTAAGCCTTGACGAGCCTCCACCACCGAAATCCCTTCGCCAACCGGTGCCTTCTCCAAGCGGACCCGCGCCACTTACGGGTGGCGCGCGCGTATCCGGGTACCAACAGACGATGACTCCGTCGGGATCGCGCGCCGCAAGCCGCCGGGAGGACGCGCCCCCGGCCGTTGGCCAGGAACCGGCTCGCCCAAAGGGACCTAGTGGCCGAGGCTGGCGTGACCGCGTGCGCTCAAAGCCCGGTCTGCGCCACGCCTACCGGGCCGGAGTCTTCCTCGTCGGGCTCCTCTTCATTGCCCTCGGGTTCGCCTTGGTGGTGCTGCCCGGGCCGCTCACCATTCCGCCCGTGCTCATCGGGCTCTACATCTGGTCAACCGAGTTCGTGTTCGCGCACAAGCTCTTCGAGAGCTTCAAGCAGAAGGCTCAAGCGGCGTGGGAGCACGCCAAGCTCAAACCCGTCAGCTCGACGCTGATCACGGTGGGCGGGCTTGCGGCTGCAGGCGTGGCGATCTGGGCGGTCACGCGCTACGAGTTGATCGACAAAGCCAAGAACGCAATCTTCTAAACCCGGTCTCACCGAGGCGGCCGCGGCCTCACGGCCGCCTCAGATCGATTTCTAGCGGCGTGAGGCCTTCGGCTTCGACACCGCCTTCGGCGCCAGGAACGGCGCCTTGTTGCAGTCCTTGGGCCGCGCGAGCTTGTAGGGGCCCGAGAGCTTGCCCTTGGCGTCACCGACGATGACCATGGAGCTGAGGGTCAGCTTGTTGGTCCTTGGGTCACGCGAGCACGCCGGATCGGTGGTGTCGAACGAGCCACGAATGACACGGCCGAATGCCGAGTAGGTACCGCTGCAGCCGAAGCCATAGCCCGGGGTCTCCCCCTCGCACTCCCCGAAGCGATCGTCAGGACGGATCGCGCCGCCCCCGGAGTCCGGATCGTACACCTCGGCATCGACGCCGAACGCCGACAGCTCCTGGCTTGAAACCACGAGGAAGGAGCGGACGGCTTCGCGGCACGCGAACTGATAGCTCACCCCGCTCTCCCGCTCCTCGGTCACCTCGATCGGCTTGATAGAGCCGTAGCAGAACTGATCCGCCGCAGCGGCGGACGAGGGAACCGTCAAGCCGGCGGTGAGCGCGATGAGCGCGACCGGCAGACTGGCCAGCCACCGGCTTCGCGGCTTGTGGGCCGTGTGCATGCAACCTCCGTTCGTTGAACTCGAAGCCGCAACCTCTCGGCCTCACGGCGGCTGAGTCTCGGCGCTGGCGAGGGACGCGGCGTTACGGACTCGTGTTCAACTTGAGAAGAATTTGTGACTATCGTGTCGAGGGAAACACGTCGCGACCGAGTTCGCGGACGTCGGCTTCGGCCGATCGCCCCGGTGGGGCGACGCCGAACGTGCCGGCGAGCGTGCGGAGAAGGCTCAGATGGTTGTACGCACGAGTCGTGACCTTGCCCTGGGCGGCCAGGCTCCCGACGACCACGGCACCAACCGCCGGGGGCTTGTCGCCTTTGGGACGGGGCGGGAGGTTGCCCCCGTCGAAGAGGATGATCAGCAGGCCGTCATCCTTGAAGGCGTCAGAGCTGGTGATCGCGGGGACGACGTAGCGCAGGAAGCCATCCGCACGTTGCAGGCCTGACGTCCCCGGCTCGAACGGGCAGCTCAAGTCGCGACCGTCGTGACAGAAGTCGGGGATCACGTACGCGAGCGACGGTGCGAGGTCGGTGGACGAGAAGTCCTCGCCCAGCTTCGACAGATCGACGTCTGCTGCTGGACACTCGCCTTCGACTCCGCGCAGATAGGGGAACGGGTCACGCAGCAGGCCGAAAACCGCGCCCGCCACCGGGCGCGAGCACGGCACACCCCGGTTATGGACGTAGGCCTTCCAGGTGCGCCCGCCGTCGGTCAACGCGGCCGGGAGGCTCGGAGCCCGCGCGGGGACCTGACAGGTCGCGGCCACCGCAGAGCAGTCCTCGTCCTGTTCCTGCGTCGGCTCGATGCCCGCCAGCAGCGCGAGCTGGTTGGCGAGCGAGCCGCGGGCCACCGGGGCGTACCGGCTCAACACGACCCCCTCCGCCGGCAGTTCCCGGCTCAAGTAGGCGGCAGGCGAATCCTTGCCGAAGGCAGTCTTGAAACTCTGGCCGGTCAGCGACACGATCACAACGTGTTTGGCCGGCGGCCCTTCGGCGGCCGGCGCTTCGCCGGGATCGGGAGTCGGAGTCGCCTCGGGAGCGGGCTCCGGCTCCGGCGTCGGCTCGGCAGGCGGCTCGGCGACCGGGTCGGCCGCGGGTTCGACGGCGACGCTGGGCTCTGCCACCGGCTCCGTCCCACCAGCCGATGCCGCGGGCGCTTCGATTGCAGAGGTGTCGACCCGTGCAATCGGCGCGTCGTCCGGCAAGCCGGCGCCGCTTGCCCCGCCGCCAAGGGCGGGTGTGACGGCCGGGGTCGGGACTGGAGTGGGGTTGGGGGTCGGCGCCGCCACCGCGATGACCGATCGGGGAGCCACCGTCGAGGAGGACACCGGGGAGGCCGCGCTCCCAAGCACCACCCCGGTCCCCACCGCGGCGAGCAGGAGCGCGGCGGCGATGCGGCCGGCGGCGGCCGGCAGAGGGCCGAGCCGGCTCGGAGAGGGCGGCATGGGGCCGGCGGTGGCGTCCGGCAGCCCCGCACCTAGCCCGTCGCGCCAGGCCACCGCCGTGGC
>JACCYI010000165.1 GCA_013696535.1 Solirubrobacterales bacterium | reverse complement strand
TCACTGACCCCGCTCGCATACGCCGCCTTCGGTGCGATGGACGCCTTGAGCAAGACAGGCATCTCGCGGCCCTTCGACGCCCGGCGCGACGGTTTCGTGATGGCCGAGGGCGCCGGCGTGCTGATCCTCGAGGATTCCGAGCGTGCCGCCGAGCGCGGCGCCACCGTCCTCGGCGAGCTCCGCGGGTACGGTGCCACCGCCGACGCCCACCACCTGACGGCGCCCGAGCCGCGCGGCGAGGGAGCAGCACGGGCGATCCTGCTCGCGCTCACAGACGCCGGCGTCGACGCCACTCAGGTCGACTACGTCAACGCCCACGGGACCTCGACGCCGCTCAACGATCGCGCCGAGACTGCGGCAATCAAGGCCGCCCTGGGAGAACGGGCCGCCGAAGTCCCGATCTCCTCGACCAAGTCGGCCATCGGTCACACCCTCGGGGCCGCGGGCGCGGTCGAAGCCGTCGCCACGCTCATCGCATTGCGCGAGCGCATCGCGCCGCCGACCCTCGGCTACGAGCAGCCCGACGAGGGCCTCGACCTCGATTACGTGCCCGAGGGGCCGCGCCGGCTGCGCGGCAACGGCACCCCATCCGTCGCCCTGTCGAACTCGTTCGGATTCGGTGGCCACAACGTCGTTCTCTGCATCGGAGGCCCGCCGTCATGAGCATTGCCGTCACCCATGAGGCGCCGCCGGACTACCGTCCGGACCAGCCTTCCGGAGTGCTCACACCGATGCAGCGCCTCGAGGCGCTGTGTGATCCAGGGTCGCTCCACGTCATCCGCTCCGAAGTCCACTCGCGGCGGATGGGTGACCGCGCCCGTGCCGGCGACGGGGTGATCGGGGCAGCCGGGCGCGTCGACGGGCAGCCCGTCTTCTGCTACGCCCAGGACACCTCGTTCGCAGGTGGTTCGCTCGGCGAAGCCCACGCGGACACCGTGGTGCGCGTCCTGCGCCTCGCGGGCCAGGCCCAGGTTCCCGTCGTGGCCTTCATCGCGTCGGCCGGCGCCCGGATGCAGGAGGGCCTCGCGGCGCTCGGGGGCTACGGACGGATCTTCCAGGAGAACGTCCGGCTCTCGGGCAAGGTCCCTCAGATCTCGATCATCGCGGGGACGAGTGCCGGCGGCGGCTCCTACTCGCCGGCGCTCACGGACTTCGTCGTCATGACCGAGGATGCCTCGATGTTCCTCACGGGCCCCGGCATCGTCAAGGAGGTCATGGGCGAGGACGTCTCGGCGTCCGATCTCGGCGGCGCCAGGGTGCACGAGCGCAACGGCGTGTCCCAGTTCACCGTGACCGACGCTGCGGCCGGCGCCCGGCTGGCCCGCGACCTGCTCTCTCACCTTCCTCCCCACTCGGGCCGCGATGCGGAGCCGCACACGGCGCGACCCGGGCTGCGCGGGGATCCTGGCCGCGTGGTCCCGGCGGAGCCGCGCAAGGTCTACGACGTGCGAGACGTGATCGGCCGCATCGTGGATGGCGGTGACCTGGTCGAGGTCTCCCCGCGCTGGGCGCGGAACATGGTGGTCGGGTTCGCCCGCCTGGAGGGTCGCTCGGTCGGCATCGTCGCCAACCAGCCCCGCTACCTCGGCGGCGTGCTCGATGCCGACGCTGCTCAGAAGGCGGCGCGCTTCGTTCGAACCTGCAACACCTTCAACACCCCGCTCGTCGTGCTGGTGGACACCCCGGGGTTCATGCCGGGCACCCGCCAGGAGTCAGCCGGGGTCATTCGGCACGGCGCCAAGCTGCTGCACGCATTCGCCGAGGCGACGGTGCCCCGGCTGACGGTGGTGCTGCGCAAGGCGTACGGCGGCGCGTACATCACCATGAACTCCAAGGATCTCGGGGCGCACTTCACCTTCGCGTGGCCCGACGCCGAGCTCGGCGTGATGGGCGCCGGGCAGGCGGTGTCGATCATCAACCGCCGCGAGCTGGCGGCGGCCGAGGATCCCGTGGCAGAACGAGGCCGGCTGGCCAACGAGTACGCGGGCGAGCACCTGCTGGCCCAGACCGCAGCGCGCGAGGGATTCGTGGACGAGATCATCGAGCCTGCCGATACCCGAGCCCGCCTCGACTGGGGCCTGCAGACGCTGGCCGGGCGTGAGCGCCCGGCCCTCGGGCGCGGGAACATCCCGTTATGAGCGTCAACGGCTCCGGCGTGCCGACGGCGCCGGCGATGCTGGAAGGCAAGAAGCTCGTGATCACCGGCGTCATCACGAGCGACTCGATCGCCTACCACGCAGCCGAGCGCGCGCTCGAGCACGGTGCGGACATCGTGCTCACGAGCTTCGGGCGGATGCGGCGGATGACCGATCGCGCGGCCGCGAGGCTTCCGCGCGAAGTCGACGTCCTCGAGCTGGACGTCAACCGCCCTGAGGACTTCGAGGCTCTCGCCGCCGAGCTCGAAGGTCGCTGGGGGAAGGTCGACGGTGCGCTGCACGCGGTCGCCTTCGCCCCCGAGGATGCGCTGGGCGGCAACTTCCTGCGCACGCCCGTCGACAGTGCCGCGACCGCGTTCTCCACGAGCGCGTTCTCATACAAGTCCTTGGGCGCCAGCCTCGCGCCGCTCATGCACGACGGCGGAGCCCTCGTGGGGATGGACTTCGACGCCTCGCGCGCCTGGCCGGTCTATGACTGGATGGGCGTCGCCAAGGCGGCGCTCGAAGCCGTCAACCGCTACCTGGCGCGCGACCTCGGTCCAGCCGGTGTCCGGGTGAACCTCGTCAGCGCCGGCCCGCTCGGAACCGTCGCCGCGCGCGGCATCCCCGGCTTCGAGACGCTCGCCCAGGCGTGGCGCGACCAGGCGCCGCTCGGCTGGGACACCGACGATGCGGGACCCGTGGCGGACGCCATCCTCTTCCTGCTCTCAGATTTCGCGCGCGGGATCACGGGACAGATCGTCCACGTCGACGGTGGCTTCAGCGCGATGGGCGCGGCACCTGCCGGTGTCCCTGCGAGCGAGGCGGTACCCGCATCATGAGCGTCTTCCTCACCGGGGCAACCGGCTTCGTGGGCATGGAGGTCCTCGCCCGGCTGCTCCTCGACGACCCCGACCGCGAGGTCATCGCGCTCGTGCGGGCGCCCGATGCCGCCGGAGCCCGCGAGCGGCTGTTCGCCGTGCTGGAGCAGCTCGGAGCCGAGAACGAGGCCGGGCGCGTCCATGCCGTGGCGGGGGACATCACGTCGCCGGGCCTCGGGCTCTCAAACACCGAGCGCGATGCACTGGCAGCGCCCATCTCGAGCATCATCCACTGTGCCGCGTCGGTGTCCTTCGCGCTCGGTCTCGAGGAGTCGCGCGCCATCAACGTCGAGGGCACGCGCCGGGTGCTCGACCTCGCAGAGCGCGTCCCCTCGCTCGAGCGGCTCGTGCACGTCTCCACGGCCTACGTTTCCGGCACCCACGAGGGCCGCTTCGGCGAGGACGACACGGACCGCGGCCAGGGCTTTCGCAACGCCTACGAGCAGTCAAAGCTCGAGGCGGAGCTCCTCGTGCGATCCCGTTCAGGGCTCTCCGCGACCGTCGTGCGCCCGAGCATCGTGGTGGGCGACTCGCAAACGGGGTGGACGGCCGCCTTCAACGTCGTCTACTACCCGCTGCAGGCCTTCGCCCGCGGACTGGCCACTGCCGTGCCCGCCGATCCGGAGGCGCCGGTG
Source organism: Solirubrobacterales bacterium (assembly GCA_013696535.1). The sequence goes on along the minus strand of JACCYI010000165.1, from coordinate 10,086 downwards.
GACATCGTCCCGGTCGACTACGTCGCCGACGGGATCATCGCCGCGCTCGACGCGCCCGGCACCGAGACGCTGAACCTCGTGGCGGGAGACGGCGCGGGGCGCATCGGCGAGCTCGCCGCACTCGCCGGGCACTACTTCGAGCGCCCGGCGCCCACGCTCGTCCCACCCGACCGGTTCACCGACTCCTCGGCCGCTACCGAGGGGATGGAGATCTACTTCCCGTACTTCTCGGTCAGGGCCCGCTTCGACGATACCCACGCTCGCGCGCTGGGGTTGCAGGCGCCGCCGCTTGAGTCCTACTTCGACAAGCTCATGGAGTTTGCGGTCGCCGCGCGGTGGGGCAAGCGAAAGCCCCCCCGCACGGTGCTCACAGACCGTACTTCTCGAGCAGCTTGAGCCACAGCTCCGAGCGGGTCGGGAAGCTCGGCACCGCGTGCCAGAGCTTCTCGAGCGGCACTTCGCCAACCACCGCGATGGTGGCGGCGTGGACGAAGTCGGCGACTTCGGCGCCCACGAAGGTGGCGCCGACGATGACCTTGCGGTCCTCGTCAACGAGGATCAGCGTCCTGCCCGGGGCGTCGCGGCCGTAGAAGGAGCCGCCCGCGTTGCCGCTCGTGGAGACGTCGACGGCACGGACGTTGAGCCCGGCCTTCTCGGCGGTGGCGGTGGTGTGGCCGACGGCGGCGACCTGCGGGTCGGTGAAGACCACCCGCGGTGGGGGCGGGCCGTCGGCGAGCGGGCTCAGGGCGGCCGGCTTGCCGAGGATGTTGTCGGCGGCGATGCGCGCCTGGTACTTGCCCATGTGGGTGAGCAGGCCATGCCCGATGACGTCGCCGATCGCGTAGAGCCAATCGTGGCCGGGGACGCGGAGCCGGTCGTCGACCTCGATCGTCCCGCCGCCCTCCAGGCCCACGGTCTCCAGGCCGATCTCGTCGGTGTTCGGCGTGCGCCCGAGCGCGGCGACCACGCGGTCGCACTCGACTTCGGAGTCGTCGTCGAGGACCACGACCACGTTGTCGCCGTCCTTGCGAACCGCCTTGGCCTTCCGGCTCGTCCGGATGTCGACCCCTGCTTCGGTGAGCGCGTCGCTCACGAGCTCGCACGCGAAGACCTCCTCCTTGGGGAGCAGATGGCGCGCTCCCTCGACGAGGGTGACGTGGGTGCCGAGCGAGTTCCAGGCCTGCGCCATCTCACACCCGACGACGCCACCGCCGATGATCACCAGCCCACGAGGCACCTCCTTGGCCGTCGTGATCTCCCGGTTCGCCCACGGGTCTGACTCGGCCAACCCCGGGATCGGGGGAAACGACGCGCGCGAGCCCGTGGCGATCACCACCGCGTTCCGGGCCTCGAGGACCTCGCCTGAGTCGAGCTTGACGCGCTTCGGGCCGTCGAGCGCCCCCGTGGAGCGATAGAGGGCGATGCCCAGGCCGTCGAGCCACGGCTCCATTCCGGAGTCGTCGAGGTCGTGGATGACCTCGTCCCGGCGGTCGAGGACCGCGTGGACGTCGAGTGACCCCGTCGCCGCCTCGGCCGCGCCGGGTACCCGCCGGACCTCTGCGAGGATCTCGGCCGGGCGCAGCAGCGCCTTGGAGGGCATGCACGCCCAGAAAGAGCACTCCCCGCCGACCAGCTCGCGCTCGACGATCGCCACCTTCTGGCCTCCTTCGGCAAGCCTTCCGGCGATCACCTCTCCGGCCGGTCCCGCACCCAGCACCACCGTGTCAAAGCTCTCCATGAGTTCCTTTCGAAGCGTTCCGGGCGCTGCAGAGGCGGCCAGGCCGAACAGGACGGTACGACATGCGCCCGATTTCACCGCGAACGTAGGCGCAATCCCTTACAGGCAAGTGACGCCGGCGCCCGCGGCCTTGTGCCACGCTCCCGCTGCGCCGAGAATGATCTCTGAATGTCACCCGACGCCGGCCACGTCCGCGGGACCGTGCTGGTGGTCGACGACGAGAAGACCATCGCCGAAGTCGTCGCCCGCTATCTGGAGCGGGCGGGCTACGCGACCCACGTCGCGGGTGACGGCGCCCGGGCGCTCCAGATCGCGACGGAGGTGCACCCGGACCTCGTCGTGCTCGACCTCATGCTGCCCGGGCTGGACGGCCTCGAGGTCATGCGCCGGCTCCGGGCCGCGGACACCTCGGACCCGCAGGGGCGCATCGCGATCATCCTGCTCACCGCCAAGGGTGAGGAGTCAGACCGCGTGATCGGCCTGCGCCTCGGAGCCGACGACTATGTGGTCAAGCCGTTCTCGCCCGCCGAGCTCGTCGCTCGGGTCGACGCCGTCCTGCGCCGGGCACAAGCCGCTCCGGAGCGTGGGGAGACCGTCGAGATCGGCGACCTGCGAATCGATCCCGGCGCGCGTCGCGCCTTCGTGCGCGGTGAGGAGGCGCTGCTCACCCAGCGCGAGTTCGACCTCATCCTCTTCCTCGCCCGCCATCCCGGCCAGGTCTTCTCGCGCGACCAGCTGATGGATGCCGTCTGGCAGTACGCCTTCTACACCGACACCTCGACGGTGACCGTGCACATCCGCCGGCTGCGCGCGAAGATCGAAGAGGATCCCGCCGAGCCGCGCCACGTGCAGACCGTATGGGGCGTGGGCTATCGGTTCCAGCCATGACGCTCGGGCGCTCACTGCTCCTCGTCGCGGTGGCGGCGGCGGCGCTGTCGGCGCTCGTCACAGCGCTCTACGGCGTCAACGACGGCCTGATCACCCTGGCCCTGCTCCTGGTACCCGGGGCGTGCGCACTGACGATCGCGCACACCGCCGTCACCCACCGCGAGCAGGTCGGCTCCCTGCGGCGACAGTTCGGGCTCACGGCCGCCATCGCCGTCGGCCAGCTCGTGGTGGTCGTGGCCGTGGGAGCCGGGCTCATGTTCGTCTCGACCCATGACACGGTGCTCGCGTTGATCATCGTCGCCATGGCGGGCCTCGTGGCCGTGCGCACCACGCAGCTGCTGGCCATGGGCGTGCTCACCGACGTGGAGCGTCTTCGAGCGACGCTCGTCGCGGTCGGCGACGGTGCCCGCGATCCGGCCCGGGCGCCCCAGTCCCGGGACGAGCTCGCGGAGCTGACCGTCGCCGCCAACGCGACCATCGCCCGCCTCGCGGACATGGAGCACGCGAGACGCGACCTCATCGCGGCGGTCTCCCACGACCTCCGCACCCCGATCACGTCGTTGCGGCTGCTGGCCGACGCGGTGGCCGACGAAGTGGTCACGGGGGACACCCGGTCTCAGTACCTGCGGCAGATGGGCACCCACGTGGCAGTGCTGTCGGGGCTGATCGACGATCTCTTCGAGCTCTCGCGCCTGGAGGCGGGGGACGTCCAGTGGAGTCTCGAGCAGGTCCGCCTCGACGAGCTGGTGGGGGAGACCGTCGAAGCCATGCGACCGGAGGCCGACGCTCGCATGGTCCGGGTCACCGCCCGCCCGGCCGAGGGCGCCACCACCGCCTGCGGCAATCCCGAGCGGCTGCAGCGGGTGTTGTTCAACCTCATCCAGAACGCCATCCGCCATACCCCGGCCGACGGGTCGGTGACGGTCTTCGCGCAGATGGCGGAGGGCAGGGTGGAGGTCGAGGTGGCCGACACGGGACCGGGGATCGCGGCGGAGGATCGGGGCCGGGTCTTCGAGCCGTTCTTCCGCGGTGGGGCCGACGCATCCCGTACGGGCGAGGGCGCGGGCCTCGGTCTGGCGATCTCCCGCGCGATCGTCGAAGCCCATGGCGGTCGCATCTGGCTGGAAGACGCGGCGCTCGGGACGCGGGTGCGCTTCTCGCTGCCGCAGACGTAACGCCTGCGTTATCCATCTGACCTAAGCTGGGTGCAATGACGTCGTGCCGGTGCCGGCCCTGAAGCTTCCCACTCCCTGGCCGGCGGACCCGCCGCCCGGCCCGTTCCGCAAGCCGTTCTGGGACAGCCCGCTCCGTGGCCCGTGGCTCACGGCCATCTTCGGCAGCCTGCTGCTGATCGCCCTCAGCGTGGTGGCGTTGACGGGCTTTGGCTCGCACGCGGCCTACAACCCCGAGCTCGGGCGCAACGCCCTCTTCCCGAACGACCTGCCGCTGACCTTCGACTGGCCCTCGAGCCCCGCGTGGCTCTACGGGCTGAACCAGGGCCTGCACGTCAACGTCGGCCTAGCCGCCATCCCGCTCCTGCTCGCGAAGCTGTGGTCGGTGATCCCCCGGCTCTTCGCCTGGCCGCCGGTCGCCTCGCCCGCGGAGGCGATCGAGCGGGTGGCGATCGCCCTGCTCGTCTCGAGCTCCGTCTTCCTGTTCGCCACGGGCGTGGCCAACGCCCAGTACTGGTACCCGTTCGGCTTCAACTTCGTCATCGCCCACTACTACGCAGCAGTGATCTTCGTCGCGGCGCTGGCGTCGCACGTGGCGGTCAAGATGCCGGTGGTCGTGCGCGCTTATCGGGAGCGCGGCGTGCTCAAGCCCTTGCGCGACGACCTTGCGCACACCCACGCCGAGCCCGTCGACCGTGACGGGCTGGTGGCCGAGGTGCCGGCGCCCGCGACGATCACGCGGCGCGGGGTCCTCGGCCTGGTGGGGGGCGCTTCGGCGCTACTGGTGGTCGGCAATGCGGGTCAGTCCATCGGCGGCCCGCTCCGCGATCTCGCGTGGTTCGCCCCCCGACGCAACGGTGGCTTCCCCGTCAACAAGACCGCCCGCCTCGCTCAGATCAAGCCGGAGATGGTCAACGACTCGTACGCGCTGGTGCTCCAGATGGGCGATCGCGAGCTGCGCCTGAGCCGCGCGCAGCTGCTCGAGCTCGGCCAACGCACGGAGACGCTGCCGATCGCCTGCGTGGAGGGCTGGACGTCCAACCAGAGGTGGACGGGGGTTCCGCTCGCGGAGCTGGCGCGAATGGCCGGCGCCGGCAGTGCGGGCGAACTGCAGGTGGGCTCGCTGCAGCCCAAGGGCGTCCTGCGCCAGGCGACCCTCAACCGCGATCAATTCCGCAATGATCGCTCGCTGCTCGCACTCAAGGTCAACGGCAAGGACCTCTCGATGGACCACGGCTACCCGGCGCGGATCATCGTCCCGGCGCTGCCGGGGGTGCACAACACCAAGTGGGTCGGGACGCTGAAGTTCGTATGAGGCGCTTGTACGGAGCCGGGCCGGGCCACCTCATCGCGCATACGCTGGCGTTCGCGCTCGCAGCCTGGTCCATCATGGAGATCAGCGGCATCGGAGGGGCCTTCACCGTGCTGGTGTGGTTCATCGGCGCGGTGATCATCCATGACGCGCTGGTGCTGCCGATGTACTCGACCGCCGACCGCGGGGCCCAAGGGGTCGCGGCCGTGCTCGATCAGGGCGGGAGCGCCCGGGTGCCCGTGATCAATCACCTGCGTGTGCCGTTCGTGCTCTCGGCGGTGACGCTGCTGGTCTTCGCCCCGCTCATCTTCGGTCGCGGCGATCAGGCGCTCGAGCGCGTCAGCGGGATCGATCCCTCCGGCTACGGGCTGCGGTGGCTCGTGCTGACCGTGGCGCTGTTCGCCGGATCGGCGATCGTCTACGCCGTCCGCATGTTCCGAGCCGAGTAGGCGTTCAGCGGCGAGGCGGCAGGACCTGCAGGATCCGGTCGTCCGCGCGGCTGACCCGCGAGCCGTAGCTGTCGCGGTTGCTCGTGGTCACCCAGAGTGTGCCGTCCGGCGCCTCGACCACCGCCCGGAGCCGACCGTAGCGCCCCGCGAACAGCGTCTGGTCGCGGACGACGCGCGTGCCGTCGAAGCGCAGCCGGTGCAGGGCTCGCCCCTTGAGGGCGGCGAGCACGAGGTCGCCCGTCCACTCCGAGTCTCCCCGGGTGACGAACGTGGCGCCGGAGGGGGCGATCGTGCGCGAATAGACCTGGGCGGGCGCCTCAAAGCGCCCGTGGTTGCGGCCCCGCACGAGCGGCCAGCCGTAGTTGGCGCCGCGCCGGATGACGTTGACCTCGTCGTCGCCGCTCGGGCCGTCGAAGCCGCTCGCGCCGTGATCCGTGGCCACCAGGCGGCCGCTTCCCGGCTGCCAGGTGAGACCCTGTGGGTTACGCAGACCGATGGCGTAGCGTTCGGGCCGGCGCGTGCGCCCGCGGTACTGCGAGCGCGTGAGCCGCAGGATCTTGCCGTTGAGCGATCCGCGATCCTGCGCGAGCTGTCGTCGACCGGCATCGCCCGTGGCGACGTAGAGCGCCTTGTCGGGGCCGAAGCGGAGGCGACCCGAGTCGTGGATCGCACCTGCGGCTATGCCTCGCAGCGGCGTCCCGTCCTTCGTCAGGCGATCGCCGCCCATCCGCCAGCGCTGCACCTGCATGCCGTCGCTGGTCGTCACGTACAGGTAGACGAACCGCCGTCCGTCGGCGAAGTCAGGATCGATCGCCACGCCCAGCAGGCCTCCTTCGCCTTGGGCTTGCGTCGGCACCGTGGCGGCCACCGACCGCTGCAGACGCCCCTTGGCGCTCACGATCCGCAGGCGGCCCGGCCGCTCGGTCACCAGCGAGCGACCGTCTGGCAGGAAGGCGATGTCCCAGGGCACGACGAGACCGCCGGCGAGCACCCGCACGCGAGGCCGATCGGTGCGGGTCCGCACCGGGGCGTCGGTGGTTCGAGCGAGCGTAGGGCGATCCCGTCGGGCCGGGGTCGTGGCTTGCGAGGGAGTGGCGGTGGCGGCCTGGGCGGTGGTCTGGCGCGGCTCGTCGCCGCAGCCCACGAGAGCCGTCGCGGCGACTGCTGTGACGAGCGGCAGGGCGTGACGGAGGTTCATCTCGTCCACGGTAGGGCCAGCAGTCGTCTCGCCGGCCGCAGCAGCGCAACTGTTCTCCGTCCCGTAATCCTTCACAGACCACACTCCGTGGCCATGTCGCCACCAACCGACCTCCTCGCGCCGGGCTCGCGCTGCCCGGACATCGACCTGCCCGATCACGACGGTCGCCTGCGCCGGCTGTCAGAGCTCGCCGGAGGCGATCCGCTCGTCCTGTGCTTCTCGCGAGGCTGGTGGTGCCCGAAGGAGCAGCGCTTTCTCCGCGCGCTCGTCAGCCTCCAGGACGAGTTCGAGGTCGCTTACGCGCGGCTCGCAGTCGTCACGGTCGATCCGCCCGACGTGCTGGCCGCCTTCCGGGCGGGGCTCGGTGCCCGCTTCGCCTTCCTGTCAGACCACGAGCGGCGCTGGCTGGAGCGGCTCGACCTCTCAGAGACCACCGACACGGTCCACCATCCCTACCGCCCGGTGGTGCTCAGCCTGTTCCCGGACCTCACCGTCCACGCCGCGTACCAGGGCTATTGGTTCTTCGGGAGGCCCACCATGGAGGAGCTGCGGCAGGACATGCGCGAGATCTCCCGAGCCATCCGCTCGGACTGGGAGCTTGAATGACGGCGCCCGCGTTCGCCTATCTGTCCTGGGACGGGAAGCGGCTTACGGCGGGCGAAGGTTCAGGCCGCCGCTTCGGAGTCGACGCCCGCTGCCTCGCCGGCGAACAGGTGCCGGGGGCCTGGGCGCACGTATGCGCGTCGCCTGATCCCGACTTGCGCATCCTCTTCGACGCTCCTGAGGTGCAGCAGGCGCGTCGTGATGCCCTGGCGTGGTGGATCTCCCTCCTCGGCGACGCGTTCATCTGCCTGTCGACGCTGTCGCTCGACGCGTCGCACTACGGCGGAGCGGTCACCGTCGCCTCGACCCCCGAGGCGTTCGGATCTGACCCCTTCGCCCGGCTCTTCTCCGGGACGGTCGTCCCGACCGACGTCTTCTCGACGGTGAGCCCGCCGCCGGGCCCCGTCATCGAGCGCTACTCGGGTGCGCCCTGGCCCGCCGGCGGCTTCGCGGCGTAAGATAGACTGGCTGCTGCAGGACACCCCTGGGGACGACAGGCTTCGACGTGGTCGGTTCGTGGGGGTGGTGGCGAGTCGAGGTCCCCGGTAGGCCTCGTTAATCCACCGGGACAAAAATAAGTGCGAACCAGCACGAGTACGCTCTCGCTGCCTAGGTAACTCCTAAGGCAGTGAGGTTCGGCCCCCGCAGCCCGCGGCGGGGATGCTCCGGACTCAGATAGCGGGATTGCTCTCGTGCGGTCCACCGCCGTCAATCGAGGGGACTTTCAGGCGGTTGGCTCTCCACAACCCCGCCGGCGATGGCGAGTGGAGGGCGAGATCAGAGCGCCGGCTACGCTCGTAGACGCCACCTCTTACGCGATTGCGGACCCGGGTTCAATTCCCGGCGTCTCCACTGAGTTCACGAAGTGCAGACCCTTGCTCGCGCGAGATGGGTTGGGGTTTGCTCTGTCGGCCTCCTGGGCGTTCAGGGCCGCCTGTATCGATCAAGGCGAATCGAGCCGAAGTGAGCGGTCGAGGGCACGCGAGCTATCCGTCGTGCCACAGTCGTCGGCCCCACTGGCTGCTGCCGCTCAGCGCCTCCTCCGATGTCTCCCCGGCATCGCCCGCCGACGCCAGCAGGCCCTCCTGATCGCGCTGCTCTCTGGTGCTCGCGCTCCAGGCGGCGCCTGGGGAAGCGGCCTACGCCCCGGCCGGAGTCCTCGGCAAGACGGGCGGCGGCGTGTTCCGCTTTCCCCAAGCCATTGCGTTCGACGCCTCTGGCGTCGACGATCCAGGCGCCGGGGCGCCGGGAGGTCCGTACCTCTACGTCGCCGATCAGCACTCCATCCTCGTTCAGAAGTTCACGACCGACGGAACCTCCGTCCGGCGGATCGGAGGCTTCGGAACCGGCGCCGGACGCTTCGGGCGGGTGAGCCCCGCGGGAATCATCGGCGGGGTCGGCGGCCTGGCGGTCGGTCCTCGCGGGGCGCTCTACGTCCTGGACTCCTTCAACTCCCGCCGGCGTGGCCGTGGAGAGCGACGGCTCCATCCTGGTCGCAGAAACCGATCGGAACCGCGTCCGCGAGATCGGCCCGACCGGGGCGACCTCCGCCACGGTCAACGGCTTCGCGGCACCTGAGGGGGTCAGCGCCGCGGGCGATGGGACAGTGTTCGTCTCCGACACGGAAGCCGATCGCGTGGTTCGCCTCGAGCGCGGACGGACGGTTCGCTCAAGCGCGTGGAGACCATCGGCACCTCGGGTGGGAACGCCGGCGAGTTTGCGCGTCCCACGGCGTGGCCGCGGACGGCGCCGGCCTCCTTGGGGGTGGTCGATCGCTACAACAACCGCGTCCAGCGCTTCGCCGCCGCCGGGACCACTCCACCGCCCGCCGGTGCCTCACCGGCAACCGCGGTCGCGTCCTCGGTCCTGCCGCCGAGACCGCGTTCGGCAACCCTCGACGGTACGTCCAAGCCCTCGACCTCGAGAGTTTCTGGCTTCGCACGCGTGCGAAGCCTGACACTCGCCGTCCGTGCCCAACGGTTCAAGCGCTTCACGCGTCTGCGGGCCCAAGGCTCCCTTCGACGCGACGGTGCGGCGAGCTGCCGCGGCCGGCCTGCTTTTCGCGTCCTCTGGCGGGTAGAGACGATCCTCCGGCGCACGGCGCTGCTCACCTCGAAGTGCCGCTACCGCGTCACCCTTCGCGTCCGGGCCCCGCGCCACCGCCTGCTACTCATCTCGGCGCGCTTCTCGGCAATCAGCGGCTCGTCCCCCGGAGCGCGCATCCCGTGCGCGTCCGCGTGGGACGCGGGGGCTGACCTGCCGGGTTCGAAGCTTGGGTCAGGTCCCCGGAGCGCGCCCTCGAGCGCACAGACTCGGTTGTGGCGGCTTGGTCTTCTTCCCATCAGGTCCGCTGAGTTCATCACCGGACGGGCCCTTCGGACGTTCGGTCAAACGCTTCTTCCACTCTCGTCAAGACCGAAGAACTTGACGATCGCCTCCGTCGCGTCGGGACCTCGCTCGTCGGTGTAGGAGCCGCTGGGCGACCCCCCTGACCAGGCGTGGCCGAGGCCCTCGACTTCCAGTCGCGCCACGATCAGTCGATCGTCGCCGTCGTGCCAGGTCGAGGCCGTGTAGGTGCGCCCGCCGTCGGAGCGCCCTTGGGTGCTGGAAGTGGGATCGGTGGCGGCCACGGCCTGCGCCGCCGCCAGCTGATTGGTCGCCAGCCATTGCACGAGTGCCTGCGTGCCGTTGGTCGGGCTGACGGTGCGGTCGGCGGTGCCGTGGAG
>JACCYI010000158.1 GCA_013696535.1 Solirubrobacterales bacterium | reverse complement strand
CTGCCGCTGCTGGCGCTGAGCGGCCCGGCGGTCGCGCTCGGCGGGCCGGGCATCGACCCGCAGGTCCTCACGGCCCGGCTGCGCAGCGGCGAGCCGTCGCTGCTCGCGCGGATCGCCGACGGGCGCGTGCTCGTTGACCCGCGAACCCTGGCCGAGGACGAGCTGGACGTGGCCGCGGCGGTGATCGTCCGCGCGCTGGCGGGCTGAGGGCCTGTTTCAGGATGAGGTGCAAGCCGTGCCGTGGCGACCGTTGCTGCGAGGCGGCTTCATCACGGCCGCGCCATTTTGAAACAGGTTCTTAGGGCCGCCGGCGGCGGTCGCCCCGGGGCATCTATCGTGGCAGGCGACCCGATGGCGACCACCGACTCCCTCGAGCCTCACGTCTCCGCTGCGCTGCCGCACCTCTTGGCCGTCGCCAAGGAGCGCTTCGTCGCCGAAGCCCAACGCCGGCTGAGCGCCGCGGGGTTCCCGGAAGTCACCGGCAACGGCGTCGTCTTCCGGTGGATGGCGCCCGGAGGCGGGCGGCTGTCGGAGATGGTCGAGCGCTCCGGGATGACCAAGCAGGCTTGTGGTGAGCACATCGCCTCGCTCGAGCAGCACGGCTACCTCGTCCGTCTCCCGGATCCCGACGACGGGCGGGCGAAGCTCGTCGTCCTCACGGAGCGAGGCCAGGCGGCCTACACCGAAGCTCGCCGCATCTTCTCAGAGCTCGAGGCGGAGCTCGCCGAGCAGGTCGGCGCCGAGTCGTTCGCCGCCCTGCGCGACACGCTCGAGCGCATCGTCGCGCTCGACGGCTGAGCTGGCGCACCGCTTAGGAGCCTGTTGATCTTTTCCGCGTCCGCCCCGACCACGGACGAAAACCAACAGACTCCTTAGCGATCGACCGCCTAGCCTCGTAGCCCGTGGCCGTCGTCATCGCATCCGACCTCGCCAAGGACATGGTGGGTGAGCCCCTGTGGAAGGGCGTCTCGTTCAAGCTCGAGCGGCGCGACCGGCTGACCATCGCCGGGCGCAACGGCGCTGGCAAGACGACCCTGCTGCGGATCCTCGCGGGCGAGACGGGCATCGACGGCGGGGAGATCGTCTTCGCCAAGGGCACGCGCGTCGCCCTGCACGACCAGCGGCCGCCGCGCGAGCGCGACATCACCCTGCGGGACTACGTGCTCTCGGCCAACCGCGAGCCGCTCGAGCTCGAGGCCAGGCTGCGCGCGCTGGAAGCGGAGATGGCCACCGGGGACCAGAAGGTCTTCGACCGCTACGCGCGTGTCATGGCCGAGTACGAGGCCGTCGGCGGCTATGGCTGGCGCGAGGGCGCGAACTCCGTCATCCACGGCCTCGGCTTCACCGACGCAGATCTCGACCGCCAGCTCCAGACGTTCTCCGGCGGCCAGCTCACCCGCGCCTCGCTGGCCCGCGCGCTCTCGGCCCGGCCCGACCTGCTGCTGCTCGACGAGCCGACCAACCACCTCGACATCGAGTCGCTCGAGTGGCTCGAGAAGACGCTGCAGGAGCTCGACGCGGCGATCGTCCTCATTGCCCACGACCGCTGGTTCCTGGAGGCCGTGGGCACCGCGGTCCTCGAGCTCGAGGCGGGCCGCGGGCGCTTCTTCAAGGGCACCTGGCACACCTGGCGCCGCGAGCAGGCCGCGCGTGAGCTCGCGCTCGGTCGCGCGATCGAGAAGCAGCAGGCCGAGATCGCCCGCATGGAGCAGTTCGTCGAGCGCTTTCGGGCAAAGGCGACCAAGGCGCGCCAGGCGCAGTCGCGCGTGAAGGCGCTGGACAAGGTCAAGGCGAACGTCATCGAGCGCGATCCCCGCGACACGCGGGAGATGGGCTTCGCGTTCAAGAAACCCGAGCGCTCCGGCCGCGTCATCTTCGAGCTCGAGGAGGGACACCTCGAGGTACCCGGGCGCGTGCTGATCGACAAAGGCGCGTTGTGGATCGAGCGCGAGGAGCACGTCTCGCTCGTCGGCCCCAACGGCGTCGGCAAGACGACGCTCATCGACGCCCTT
>JACCYI010000145.1 GCA_013696535.1 Solirubrobacterales bacterium | reverse complement strand
CACCCACCGGCGCCCCATCCGCCACCACGGGCGAAAGATCCGCGGCCGGCTCGGCGACGGAAGCCGACGCCTCGACGTTCGGTGCCGGCGCGGCCTCATTCGCCGGAGGTTGGACGCCCTCCGGTGTTGGTGCGAGCGACACAGAATCGGTGGACGGCCCCGCGACCGTCGCCGTCGGGGGCGTGGGCGCGTTGGCTGCGCGACGCAGTTCGCCGAGCTTGGCGAAGAACGCGCCGCGATGGCGCTCGGCGGCGCTCCGGCGCTTGCGCCGAGGCCGGGGCGTCCGTGGTGTTCCGGTGACCGTGCCGTCTTGAGACGCCGCCGAGCCATCCGTCTGGGAAGGTGCCGTTTCGTCCACCTGGGCGGGTGCCGTGGCGTCCGTCGGCTCGGAGGGAAGAGCTCCGGGGAGCTCGACAGCCGGCGTGGAGGTTTCTCCCGCTGCGCTGGTCTCCAGACGAGCAGCGACGTCGCCCTCGACCGGCGCAGCGGCCTCGACCTCGACCTCGGGCCGAGCAGGCGGACTCTCCCGCTGCACGATCGCTTCGACTTCCAATGCCACCGCAGAGTCGTCCTGCCGCGACGAGACGGCGTCCGGAACCGGCGGCTCCTCCGCTGCGCCCGATTGCGCAGCGGTCGCCGGTTGGCCGTCTTCGGCGGCCACGCCCGGGGGAGCAGCCGATCCGTTCGGCGCCGGTTCGGGCCGCTCCTCCGGCTCGTCAGCTGCCCGAGGAGCCGGCGGCGAGGTGTCGATCGAAGTCGACTCAGGTTCTTGACCGATCGCTCCGTTGGCCGGCGCTCCAGGCACAGCCGGAGTGGACTCGGCGGCCACCGTGTCGGCACGGACCGGGGACTCGTCAGCTTCGGTACGGGCGGGCGGCAATGGGGTGCTGATATGCGGCTCTTCGGCGGTTCGGTCGGTCTCGTCGTGCGTCACGGGTAGCGCCAAGGATAGGGCGCTGCCGACGCATCATCCGTTCGTCGCCCTGTAGCTGGAGGCCGTTCCGTCGGTGAATGGCTCAAGATCCGATTGTGAACGAGACCGTGTGGAACTCCCTCGGAGCCCTGATCCGCGCACAACGCTCGGCAGCGGGACTCTCGCTGCGCGACCTCGCAGAGCGCACCTCGATCTCCAACGCATACCTGAGTCAGATCGAGCGCGGCCTGCACGAGCCGTCGCTCACGGTTCTGCGAGCGGTCGCGGACGCGCTCAAGTTGCCGCTGAGTGCGTTGCTCGAGCGGGCCGGCGTGCTCGAGAGCGCCAGCCGGGACAGCCCGGCAGCGTCCACGGAATCCGCCATCATGCTCGATCCCGAGCTCTCCGAGCCGCAGCGAATCGCGCTGTTAAGCGTCTATAGATCCTTCGTCCCACCCCACCGCCGAGGCTGAATTCCATCAGTGCTTTGTATGTCAGTCATGTGCGTTGTATAGTTATCGACCATGCGAACTGTCGATTGGCGTGAGCTCTACGCCGCCAACCAAGCCGTCATCGAGCAGCACCAGCCCGGCGGGCGCCTGCGTTCACCGCTCAAGCGGCTTGCTCCGATGATCCAACCCGCCCAGGCTGGCGACAACGGCATGGAGCGGCACGAGTCGGGTGGCCGGCCGGTGTTCGTCCACACACCTCCAAGCCTTCCAGATGGACCGGTTGCTCTCGTCGTGATGCTCCACGGCTGCACGCAGAACGCCGCGGACTTCGCCAGAGGCACGGGCATGAATCGCCTCGCCGACCAGCATGGCTTCGTCGTCGCGTATCCCGAGCAGGTTCGCCAGGCCAACGGCCAGGGCTGCTGGAACTGGTTCGAATCGCAGCATCAGCAGAGAGGAGCAGGTGAACCGGCGCTGATCGCCGGGGCGGCTCAACTCATTGTCTCAAGCGGCTCGCGCTGGACCATCGACGCCGACCGGGTCTTCGTGGCGGGCATGTCCGCCGGCGGGGCCATGGCCTCGGTGATGGGCGCCACGTACCCCGACCTCTTCGCCGGCATCGCCGTGCACTCCGGGCTGCCGTTCGCGGCTGCGACGGGGGTGGGCTCGGCCCTGCAGGTGATGACGCGCGGCGTCAAGGACCCGAGCGCGCTCGGGAGCCTCGCCCACCGCGCCATGGGCTCCGTCGCGCGACCGGTGCCGGCTCTGATCCTCCACGGCACCGCCGACCGCACCGTCAGCCCGACCAACGGCACGCAGGCACTCGAGCAATGGCTGGCGACCAATCAGTTGGCGGCGGGGCAGGCCGTGGCCGCCACCGATCCCACTTCAGCACCCAAGGGCGCTCCGACGGCGGGCGCACCTACACGGCCTCGACCTGGCACGA
>JACCYI010000135.1 GCA_013696535.1 Solirubrobacterales bacterium | reverse complement strand
CTCCACGGGAGGCTTCACGGACTGCCTGCTCCAGCGTGACGCCGCGCACGTCGTCGCACTCGACGTCGCGTACGGCGAACTCCACTGGTCCCTGCGCGACCACGACCGCGTGACGGTGCTCGAGCGGGTCAATGCGCGCCGCCTGATGCCACCGGACCTGCCGTACGCACCTGATCTCGTGGTCGCCGACGTCTCGTTCATCTCCCTCGTGAAGGTCCTGCCCGCCGTGCTCGGCTGCGTCGCGCTCGAGGGCTTCGACGTCCTCGCCATGATCAAGCCGCAGTTCGAGGTGGGGCGCGAGCGGATCGGCAAGGGCGGCGTGGTGCGCGATCCGGCGCTCCGGCGGGAAGCCCTGGCGGGCGTGGCGGACGCCGCGCTGGAAGCCGGCACGGCGGTCCTCGGCTTCGCCTCCTCGGGCCTACCGGGACCCAAGGGGAACCTGGAGACGTTCATCCACCTCGCCGAGGCCGGGCGCGGCGACGCGGTCGCAGACCTCGGCGCGGCGATACGGGAGGTGGAGCCGTCGTGACCCGTCCGCGCGTGGCCACGGTGATGACCCATCGGCGGGCGGACGACACAGCGGGCGCACTGCGCGAGCTCATCGCCAGCGCGCGGGATAACGGCGTCAGGCTGCGCTTCGACGAGCAGGAGACCGTCAAGCACGCACTCGAGCCGGCCGACGGACTTGATCTCCGGGCGCCACTCGAGCGCGACGTGGACCTCTGCCTCGTCCTCGGCGGCGACGGGACGATCCTCACGGCCCTGCGCAAGTACGCCCGTTCGGACGTGCCGGTCTTCGCGGTGAACTTCGGCGAAGTCGGCTTCCTGGCGACGCTCGATCCCGACGGTCTGCGGCCCGCCTTCGACCGGGCCTTCAGTGGGGAGTTCGACCGCCTCGCACTGCCGGCCGTGGTCGTCCGTCGCCTCGAAGGCGACTGGCTCGCGATCAACGACGTCTCCGTTCACCGCCGTGCCGGGATGCGGGTGGCCGACCTCGCCTACAAGCTTGCAGGCGAGGAGGTCGGCCGGGTTCGCTGCGACGGCCTCGTCGTGGCCACGCCGGCGGGCTCGACGGGCTACAACCTGGCCAACGGCGGCCCAGTGCTCGCGTGGGGCGTCGCCGGCTTCGTGGTCTCCTTCATCGCCCCCCACTCCTTGACCGCGCGGGCGCTCGTGGTCGCCCCGGGTGACCGGCTCACCATCCAGAACGTTTCGCGTGAAGAGCCCGTCGACGTCCACGTCGACGGTCGGCCCGCTTGCGACCTGCCGGCCGGGGGTGAGATCGATGTCGAGTTCTCGCAAGGCTGCGCGCTTCTCGCCCAGCTTCCCGGCGCGACCTTCTATCACCGCCTCCGCGAGCGCTTCGGCCGGCTGGCATCGTGACAAGTCTGCAACGGTCAGGCGATCCGTCGGCGGACGCTGGTAGACCGTAGGGGTGCTCTGCGAACTGCGCGTCGAGAACCTCCTGCTCATCGAGCGGGCCGAGCTGCGCCTGGGCGAGGGCCTCAACGTCCTGACGGGAGAGACGGGCGCGGGGAAGACCGTCCTCGCGCATGCGCTGGATCTGCTGTTGGGCGGCAAACCACGCTCGGGCATTGTGCGCCCAGGGGCGTCGGAGGCCTACGTGGAAGGAGTCTTCTCGCTGTCCGACGAAATGCGCGACGAGCTGGCAGAGCGGCTTCCGAGCGATTGCGAGGAGATCGTGCTGGCCCGCCGCGTGAGCGCCGAGGGGCGTACCCGGGCCTACCTCGGCGGCCGCTCGGCCACGGCGGCGGATCTTCGTGACATCGGCGGCCGGCTCGTCTCGTTCTACGGCCAGCACGAGCATCGCAAGCTCACGCTCGCCGCCGCACAGCTCGAGATCCTGGACGGGTTCTGCGGTCCTGACCAGGCGGCACGGCGCGCGCGCTTCGCGGCCGCGTACGGGCGGCAACGGGCGCTGGAGCGTGAGCTCGAGGCGCTCATGGCCCGTGCCGGCACTCGCGATCGTGAGCTCGACCTGCTGGAGTGGGAGCTTGGGGAGATCGAAGCCGCGGCGCCGTCGATCGAGGAGGAGGCCGTGCTGGCCGGCGATCGCGAGCGGCTGCGCCATCTCGAAGGGCTCCGGGCGGCGGCGGGTCGAGCCGTCGAGGCGCTGGTCGGCGATGAGGGAATCGGCGCGTCGGCGACGCTTGCGGGTGCCTCGAGCGCCCTGGAGACGATGGGGGGAGTCGATCCGGGGCTTGACGCGCTCGCCGCTCGCGTCGGCGCCCTCTGCGTGGAGGCGGACGACGTGGCCGGCGAGCTGCGCCGCTATGGCGAGGACATCGAGGGTTCGCCGGGACGTCTCGAGGAGGTGGAGGAGCGCCTCGCACAGCTCGACCGGTTGAAGCGAAAGCACGGCGGGTCGATCGAGGCGGTGCTGGCCCATGCCGACCAGTGCCGGCGTGCCAGAGACGAGCTCGCGGGCGCGGAGGAGGCCCTCGGAGCGGTGAACGCCCGCCTGGAGCTCGAGCGGGCCGAGCTGTCCGAGCAGGCGGTCGAGCTGCGGCAGGCCCGGAGCTCGGCGGCGGGCGACCTGGGGGCCTCGATGCGCGGCCGCCTTGCCGAGCTCGCCATGGAGGGCGCCAGCTTCGAGGTGTCGCTTGAACTTCGCGAGGCGGTAGGTCCCACGGGCGGGGACGAGGTGGAGTTCCTCATCGCCCCGAACCCCGGCGTGCCGGCGGGCCCGCTCCGCGAGACGGCATCAGGTGGCGAGCTGTCGCGGGTGATGCTCGCGCTCATGAGCGTCGCCGTCCGGGCCGGATCGGAGTCGCTCGTATTCGACGAGGTGGACGCCGGCATCGGCGGCAAGACGGCGCGGGCCGTGGGCGAGCAGCTCCGGGCCCTGGCCCGCGGACGCCAGGTCGTCTGCATCACCCACCTTCCGCAGATCGCCTCGTTGGCGGACCGCCACTTCACGATCGTCAAGGACACGTCGGCCCTGACGGCTCGCACGACGGTCGCGGAACTCGGGCGCAGCGAGGTGGTCGGCGAGATCGTGCGCATGCTGGGCGCTGACGGCGAGGATCGCGCGGCACGGCGCCACGCACGGGAGCTGCTCAAGACCGCGGCCTAGCCGGCGCGTCCGCGACGCTCCCTAAACTCACGCTCCATGGCCGAACCCCGCTCGAGAACACGCTTCATCTTCGTCACGGGCGGTGTTGTCTCCTCGCTCGGCAAGGGCATCGCCTCCGCCTCGATCGGGCGCTTGCTGGTCTCTCGGGGGCTCCGGGTCGCGCTGCAGAAGTTCGATCCCTACATCAACATCGACCCAGGCACCATGTCGCCCTTCCAGCACGGCGAGGTCTTCGTGACCGAGGACGGCGCTGAGACCGACCTGGACCTGGGCCACTACGAGCGGTTCACGGACGCGAACACCTCCCGCGCCTCCAACCTCACCGCCGGCGCGATCTACAACTCGGTCATCCGCAAGGAGCGCCGGGGTGACTACCTCGGCGGGACCGTCCAGGTCGTGCCGCACATCACGGATGAGATCAAGCACCGCGTCAAGCTGATCGCGGAGGCGCAGGACGTCGACGTCGTCATCACGGAGATCGGCGGCACGGTGGGCGATATCGAGTCTCTGCCGTTCCTCGAGGCGATCCGGCAGTTCCCGGTGGACGTCGGTCGTCGCAAGTGCATGTACATCCACCTCACCCTCGTGCCCTACATCGGTCACGCGGGTGAGCTCAAGACCAAGCCGACGCAGCACTCGGTCAACGAGCTCCGCCGTATCGGCATCCAGCCCGACATGGTCGTCTGTCGTTCCGAGGGTGGGCTGCCTCAGGAGCTGCGCCGCAAGATTGCGCTGTTTGCCTCGCTGCCTGAGGAAGCGATCGTTTCCGCGCGTGACGTCGACAACATCTACAAGGTCCCGCTCTACTTCCGGACGGAGGGCGTGGACGACTTCGTGCTCGAGCACTTCGGGATGGAAGCGCCGGCGCCGGATCTCGGCGACTGGGAGCGCCTCGTTCGGCGCGCGGGCGAAGCGGCTGCCCGTCCACCCGTGCGCATCGCGCTGGTGGGGAAGTACGTCCAGCTCGAGGATGCTTATCTCTCCGTCGTCGAGGCCCTACGTCACTCCGGCTTCGAGCACGGCTCCGGGGTCGAGATCGACTGGGTGGACTCCGAGACGCTGGACGATGGGGAGGTCCGGGTCCGGCTCGCCCAAGCCGACGGGATCCTGATCCCCGGTGGCTTCGGCGTGCGTGGCATCGAAGGCAAGATCGAGGCGGCGCGGATCGCTCGTGAGATGAAGATCCCGTTCCTCGGCATATGCCTCGGGATGCAGATGGCGGCCGCCGACTTCGCTCGCCACGTCGTCGGCATGGACGGTGCGAACTCGACGGAGTTCGATCCCGAGACCCCCTTCCCGGTCATCGATCTCCTGCCCGAGCAGAAGGAGATCGCGGACATGGGCGGCACCATGCGACTCGGCGCCGATCCCATCAAGTTGCACGAGGGAACGCGGGCACGGGAGATCTACGGCGAGGCAGTCATCTATGAGCGCCACCGCCATCGCTACGAGGTCAACAACGCGCTGCGCCGGCGTCTCGAGGCGGAGGGGCTCGTCGTCTCGGGTACGTCTCCCGACGATCGCCTGGTCGAGATCCTCGAGATCTCCGACCACCCGTTCTTCGTCGCCTCCCAGTTTCACCCTGAGTTCAAGTCGCGTCCGGAGCGTCCGGCGCCGCTGTTCCGTGAGTTTGTACGCGCGGCGCTCGAGCGGGCGCACGAACAGCGCCCGGAGGACCGTCCGGAGGCACTCGGGGCCGACGCAGGGGGTGCCGTCCAGGAGGACGCTCGAGAGCTCGCCGAGGCGCGGAGCGGCCGCTTTCTTCCTCGGTGAGGCCGGCGAGCGAGGCTGAGCGAGCCCGGCTGGCGGAGACCTTCGTCGAGCTGTGTCGCATCGACAGCTCGTTCGGTCGCGAGCGGGCGTGCTCGCAACGCGTCGCCGCCGAGCTTCGCGGGATGGGGCTCGAAGTCACCGAAGACGACGCCGCGGCCGCCTCCGGAGCCGAGTGCGGCAACCTCCTGGCTCGGATCGCGGGTCGTGCTGACCGCTCCATTCTCTTCTGTGCGCACTTGGACACGGTCGAGGCCACGGCGCCGATCGATCCGGTGATCATCGACGGCGGGTGGGAGAACACCCATGACGGGATTCTCGGCGCCGACAATAAGGCGGCGGTGGCAGTGATGCTCGAAGTCGCCCGGCGGGCGGCGCTCGAAGGCGCGCCGGTGGGTCTCGAGCTGCTCTTCACGGTCTCCGAAGAGAACGCGCTGGCGGGAGTCAAGGCCTTCGACGCCGACTCGCTGCGGTCGGAGTTCGGCTACGTCTTCGATCACGCGAGCCCGATCGGTCAGATCGTGACGGCCTCGCCGACCTACTTCCGTCTGGCAGCCGAGTTCCACGGGCGCGCCGCTCACGCGGGGGTCCGTCCGGAGGCCGGCCGCAGTGCGGTGGTGGCTGCGGCTCACGCTATCGGCGCCATGCCGCTCGGTCGCTTGGACGCCGAGACGACGGCGAACGTGGGGTCGATCGCCGGTGGCGTGGGATCAACCAACGTGGTCCCCGAGCGCTGCCGCCTCCTTGCCGAGGCGCGATCACTGGACCCCGAACGTGTCGAGACGGTGATGGCGCAGCTCGTCGACGCCGTCCACGACGGCGCCTCCTTTGCGGAGTGTGACGTCGACGTGGTGGTCGAAAGGCTGTTCGAGGGCTACAAGGCCAAGCCCTCCTCTCCGCCCGTCGCCGTCGCGGAGGCGGCGCTGCGAGCCTGCGGATACGAGCCGACCCGGATCGCCACGGGCGGAGGCTCGGACGCCAACGTCCTCATGGCGGCCGGCTTCCCGTGTGTGAATCTGGCCAACGGAACCCAACACAACCACGAGCCCATCGAGAGGGTCTCGATCGCCGCGCTCGAGGACATGCTCGACGTCGCTTACGAGCTGCTCGAGCACGCCGCGGCGGTGCCGGCGTGAGCTCCCGCTTCAAGCGCACGCGGTCCGAGGCCGTCTACGACGGAAAGCTTGTGACGGTCCGACTTGACACCTTTCGCCACGAGGACAGCGACGAGGTCACCCGCGAGATCGTGTGCGCGCAGGGCGCGGTCGCGATCGTCGCCCACGATGGCGAGCGGCTCTACCTCGTCCGGCAGCCGCGCGAGGCGGTCGGGGCGTTCGACCTGCTCGAGCTTCCCGCGGGCAAGCTCGACGTCGGAGGGGAGACCCCGCTCCAAACCGCTCGCCGCGAGCTTGTCGAAGAGATCGGCAAGGCCGCCAGCAGCTGGAGTCTCCTGGCGAGGTACTTCAGTTCGCCGGGCTTCACGAACGAGCAGGTGCATGTCTTCGAGGCAACCGGACTCACCGACCAGTCGGTGGACACCGAAGAGAACGAGCGCATCGAGATCGTCACTCACCCGCTTTCTGAGCTCGATGCCCTCATCGACGACGTCCACGACGCCAAGACGCTCATCGGCCTGCTCGAGTTGCGCCACCGGCAAGGCCGGAGCACCTGACGCGCTGAACGTCACCTTGCATCGGGAGGAAAGGCGCGGCTGGGCCGCGAATCCACCCGGCAATGGCCGTCGCCGAGGCTCCGCTCACCCAGCCGTTCGAGTACCTCGTACTCGACTTCCTCGCCTACCTCGAATACGAGCGGGGACTTTCTCGCAATACGCTCGAGGCCTACCGATCTGATCTGCTCCAGTACGGCTCTTGGCTCGAGCGCACCGGTAACGACGCGCTGACGGCCGGCCATACCGAGCTCGCGACCTTCGTGTCGGAGCTGGCTGTGGGTCACGATGACAAAGCGCCCGTGGCCAGCGCCACGGTGCAGCGCAAGGTCGCCTGCCTGCGCTCGTTCTACCGGCATCAGCGCCGCCAAGGCGTACTGGTGGACGATCCGACGGTCCATCTCCGGGCCCCGCGTCAGAGCCGGAAGCTCCCCCAGGTCCTGTCGCGCGACGAGGTCGGCCGACTGCTGGCCCAGCCGGCGGGCAGCGAGCCCGCCGCGCTCCGTGACCGGGCGCTGCTCGAGCTCATGTATGCCTGCGGGCTCCGGGCCTCCGAGGCCACAGACCTGCAGATCTCAGACCTCGACCTGGAGCTGGGCGTTCTGCGGGCTCGCGGCAAGGGCTCCAAGGAGCGCGTGGTCCCGATCGGCGGCGCGGCGGCGCGAGCGGTGGCGTCGTATCTGCGCCTGGGCCGTCCGCGGCTGGTCGGCGATCGGATCGAAGCCAAGGTCTTTCTCAACCATCGCGGCGGCGGTCTCACCCGTCAAGGCCTCTACAAGATCGTCCAGCGTCACGCGCGCACGGCCGGCCTCGCCGACCGTATGAGCCCACACACCCTTCGTCACACGTTCGCCACCCATCTGTTGGCAGGGGGCTGCGACCTGCGCTCACTTCAGGAGATGCTGGGCCATTCGGACATCGCCACGACGCAGCTCTACACCCACCTGTCCGCTGAGCGCCTCAAGGACGTCTACTTCGACGCCCATCCGCGCGCTCAGACCGCGCGCCCCTAACGTCGCCCCGGGACAAGACCCAAGGGTCTTGTAGGCAGAGGGCGGGCGGGCGAAACGCCGCTACCGGCCCGGGCCGGAGGCAGGCCTTGCGATCATCGGCGCTGTGGACCGAACACGCCGCATCGCCGCGTTGCTCGTCGCCGTCGCACTTCCGACTGCGCTGAGCCTGACGGCTTGCGGCGGCGGGAACAAACCCGCCGCGGCCTCGGAACCGGGAGCGCCCATTGCCACGACCGAGCGTCCCCGCACGGCGGCTGCACCGTCGGACCGAGAGCAGATCGAATCGCTGCTCGCGGCTCGGGCGGCGGCGCTCGGCCGCGGAGACGCGCGCGCCTACCCCGCAAC
>JACCYI010000122.1 GCA_013696535.1 Solirubrobacterales bacterium | reverse complement strand
GTTCAGCGGCGCACCGGCACGGCTCGACCCGGAGATCCGCGCGGCGGTGGAGCGGACGGCCTCGGTGCTGGAGGGGCTCGGCCATGCCGTGGACGAGGCCGACCCCGCCTACGGCCTGGTCGGCGCGAGCTTCATGCCGCGTTCGATGAGCGGCATCCGCGAGTGGGTCGATCGCGTCCCGGATCCATCCGTACTAGATCCGCGCACGCGCCAAAACGCGAAGGTCGGACGCGCGCTCGGCGGCCCGGCCCTGAAGGCGGCCAAAGCTCTGGAGCGGCCGGTCCGCTGGCAGATCGGCCGGATCTTCGACCGCTTCGACGTCGTCCTGGCACCGACGACCGCGAAGCCGGCGCTCGAGATCGGCGCGGCGGATGGCCTCGGGCACTGGGAGACGGACGCCCTGGTCGTGGGCGCGTGTCCCTACGCGTGGCCGTGGAACGTCGTCGGCTGGCCGGGAGTGAACGTGCCGGCCGGCTTCACCGATGCCGGCCTCCCGATCGGCGCTCAGCTCCTCGGCCCTGCGGAATCGGAGCCACTCCTGATCTCGCTCGCCGCCGAGCTAGAGCAGGTCGAGCGCTGGTACGAGCACGTGCCGCCTGCTTTCGCATAAAAGCGTTCGGCCCGCGACCCGAGTCCCCCGCAATCATCCGGTCGGCGGTTGGCCCGAGGTGGTGTACTCCTCGAGCCGGGACGCGGCCTTGCGGCGGACGGCCGAGCGCAGGAGCGGCGTCCAGCCGAGGGCCAGGCCGACCGGCCCCAGGGCCTGGCGGGCCCAGGCGTGGAAGCTGAACTCGTCGCGGTGCTCGAGGATCAACCCGTCCCGAAACCAGAACCGGGCGTTGATGTCGTTGACCACTGGGCGTCCGGTCTCAGTGAACGTATAACGGGCCTTCCAGCGCGCCGAGCCATGGGTGTCGTCGGCGTCGTGCTCCAGCAGCTCGATGTCGAGATCACCTGGCGCATCCGTGAGCATCCGCCACATCGCTCCCGCCCGGGCACCATGGAGATCCGTGAAGACGGGGTCCGAGAAATTGACGTCGGGCGCGTAGCAGGCGGCCATCGCGTCGCCGTCGCCCTCGTCGAAGGCGCGGTAGAAGCGCTCGATCAGCTCCTTGTGCGTGGCGCTCACCCGGTCGCCTCGCTGTCTTTGAGCGACGGCGCAGGCTGGACCAGGCCGAGCTGGCTGAGGATCGTCGCGGCGTCGAAGTAGACCCGCTCGCAGACGAGCTGGTCGCCTTCGAACAGAAAGAAGGCCGCCGAGCGACAGGTGAACTCCTTGCCTGTGGGAGGAATACCGCGTAGCGGGCCCTCGTGGGTCCCCTTCAGCTCGAACTCGACGATCACTCCGGCCTCGGCGTGATGAAGGGCGAGCAGCTTGTTGCGCTGGTCGGGAAACGCGGTTCGCGAGTCCTCGAAGTAGCGGCGAACCTCTTCGGGCCCGTCGAAGACGTCGCCCGTCGGGATGATCTCGTAGCGCGGGTGCCCGAACGTGTCGAGCGTCGCTTCGTAGTCGTGATGGTTCTCCGACTCCATGTGCTCGCGGACGATCGCCTCGCGGCGCTCGCGCAGGCCTTGATCTTCGGTCACTTCGAGGCTCCCTTCGGGTCGACCAGCGCGTGTCGCTCAAACGCGACGGCTGTTGCGTTTGTCACTAAACCAGCTAGCGTCCCTGGTGTCAATGAGCGAGCCGCCGTCAGGTCCCCCAGCCCTCGACCGGGTTCGCGAGCGTCCCGGAGGGCGCTCCGAGCGCGTGCGAAGCGCGGTCTTGGCGGCCGCGCGCGAGGAGCTCTTGGAGCAAGGCTGGGAGTCGTTTTCACACCGCGCGACCGCGCGGCGTGCAGGGGTCGATCCCGCCACCGTCTACCGGCGCTGGCCGAGCAGGCCGAGGCTTGCCGTCGATGCGCTGCTCGAGCTGGCCGGCGCGTCCGTGCCCGTGCCGGACACCGGCACGCTCGCGGGTGACCTGGAAGCGTTCGTGAGCTCGCTTCGCGGAGTGCTCGAAGACGCACGCGTACTGCGCCTCTTCCACGCGCTCTCGATCGCGACAGCGGCAGGTGACGAAGAGCTGCGCGTAACCGTGCGAGCGTTTTGGAGCGCGCGGTTCGAACAGGGCGGAGCGATGGTCGCACGGGCGATTGCCCGTGGCGAGCTGCCGGCCGGCGTCAACGCCGACCAGCTCTTGGAACAGCTCGTCTCGCCGCTCTACTTCCGTGCTTTGGTGACCGGAGAGCCGCTCGACGAGCGGCTGATCGAGACACAGGTCGCGCTCGCTCAGCGCTCCCCGGCCGCCTGAGGCCTACTTCCGGAGCTGCCCCTTGTTCCGATCGCCCTCTTCGGTGGCGTCGCCGCCGCCCGAGCCGCCGGTGCGGTCGCCGAGCCCACCCTGGTCGTCGCCTTCGCCGCCGGTGCCCTCGATCCCCTCGACGTCAGGGTTGTCCGCTTGCTTGGACCCTTCGGCGTCCTTGCCCTTGTCGGCCGAATCCATCCCGTGCTTGCTCTGCGTCTGCTCCTCGTCGGTCATGCTCGCTCCTTCGGTAGTGGCCTTCAAAGTCCCTACCCCGTCCGTGCGGATTTCAACAAACAACCAAGCTCAGACCGCGACCGGGTCAGGCAGGCGAAAGAGCCCGATGAATCGCATCACGGCCCCGCGATCGCCCTCGATCCGGAGGTCGCCCGCCTGCTCTGCCTCGGCGACCTTGCGGTCCCTGTAGATCAGCTCCACGAGGGCCGGTGGCGTCGTCTCGATCACCCCCGCCGCGTCCGCGGCCTCACCGCGCGAGACGTCGAGCCTGCCCTCTGCGACCTGCATCCGGAAGCGGTCCTCCCCAAGCCTCAGCTCGAAGAGCGCATCCAGATCGTCGGCTGCCGCCGCGTCGAACATCGTCTGCATCGACATCGCCACCGAGTCCGGGCTCATGTTGCCC
>JACCYI010000095.1 GCA_013696535.1 Solirubrobacterales bacterium | reverse complement strand
GCTCGTGCCCAGCAGGGTGACGCCCGCCGCCTGCAGGCCCGCGGCGAGCTTGAGCGGCGTCTGCCCGCCGAACTGGACGATGACCCCTTCGGGCCGCTCGAGCTCGATCACCGCGAGCACGTCCTCGTGGGTCAGCGGCTCGAAGTAGAGGCGGTCCGACGTGTCGTAGTCCGTGGACACCGTCTCCGGGTTGCAGTTGACCATCACGGCGTCACGGCCGGAAGCGCGGACCGTCATCGCCGCGTGGACGCAGCAGTAGTCGAACTCGATCCCCTGGCCAATCCGGTTGGGGCCCGAGCCGAGGATCATCACGCTCGGACGACTGCCGCGGCGGACCTCCGAGCGTGCCCCGGGCCGCTCCCACGCCGAGTAGTAGTAGGGCGTCTCCGCTTCGAACTCCGCGGCGCAGGTGTCGACCGCCCGGTAGGTGCGCTCGAGTCCGCGGAAGGGCGCCTCGGGGTCGAGCGCCAACTCACGGAGGCGGCGCAGGAACCACGGGTCGATGTGGGTGATGGCGTGGATCTCCTCGACCTCGTGGCCGCGGCGAAAGGCTTCGAGCATCACGTCGTAGCGGTCTGCCGAGGGCTGGGCGAGGCGCTCGGGCAGCGCCGAACGGGTATCGGGCACCTCGTCGAGCTCGCGAGAGCGCATGGCTTTGGCGAAGGCCTGTCCGAAGGTGCGCCCGATGGCCATCACCTCCCCCACGGACTTCATGTGGGTGGAGAGCCGCGCGTCGACCCCGGGGAACTTCTCGAACGCGAAGCGCGGGAGCTTGACGACCACGTAGTCGATCGCCGGCTCGAACGAGGCCGGAGTGCGTCGCGTGATGTCGTTCGGTATCTCGTCGAGCCGGTAGCCGACCGCCAGGCGTGCGGCGATCTTGGCGATCGGGAAGCCTGTGGCCTTGGACGCCAGGGCACTCGAGCGCGATACGCGCGGGTTCATCTCGATCACCACGATCTCGTCCGTGGCCGGGTTGACCGCGAACTGCACGTTGGAGCCGCCCGTCTCGACCCCGACGGCGCGTATGACGGCGATCGCCTGGTCGCGCAGCTTCTGGAACTGGGGATCGGTGAGTGTCTGCTGGGGTGCGACGGTGACCGAGTCCCCGGTGTGGACCCCCATCGGGTCGATGTTCTCGATCGAGCAGACGATCACCACGTTGTCCGCGGCGTCGCGCATGACTTCGAGCTCAAACTCCCCCCAGCCCAGGACGGATTCGTCGATCAGCACCTGCCCGATCGGCGAGGCGGCGAGGCCGCCGGCCACGATGGACTCGAACTCGGCTTGGGAGCGCGCGATCCCACCGCCCCGCCCGCCGAGGGTGAAGGCCGGGCGGACGATGAGGGGGAGTCCGAAGGCGGCCAGCGCGCCATGGGCCTCGGCGTAGGAGGTGGCGATCAGGTTCCGCGCCGTGCGCAATCCGGCCGCCTGCATCGTGGCGTCGAAGAGCTCGCGGTCCTCCGCACGGCAGATGGCGTCGTAGGTCGCGCCGATGAGCTCTACCTCGCAGCGCACGAGCGTGCCGTCCTCGTGCAGCGTCTTTGCGAGGTTGAGCGCGGTCTGACCGCCGAGCGTCGGCAGCAGGGCGTCGGGTCGCTCGCGCTCGATGATCTGGGTGACGGGTCCGGGCAGCAGCGGCTCGACGTAGGTAGCGGTGGCGAACTCCGTGTCGGTCATGATCGTCGCCGGATTCGAGTTGACCAGGACAACCTCGTAGCCCTCCTCCAGCAGGACCTTGCAGGCCTGAGCGCCGGAATAGTCGAATTCGGCGGCCTGGCCGATGACGATCGGTCCCGACCCCAGGACCAGGATCTTCTGGAGGTCGCCTCGTCGGGGCACTCGCGCCTACCGCCCCGCGCCTTCGCGCTCGAAGCTGGCGATGAACTCGTCGAAGAGCCCGAGCGAGTCGTTGGGCCCCGGGCCCGCCTCCGGGTGATACTGCACGCAACCCGCCGGGACGTCGAGCAGGCGCAGTCCCTCCACCGTTCCGTCGTACAGGTTGACGTGGGTGATCTCGGCCTTCCCGAGCGCCGAGTTGAGGGGGGAGCCGGACTCGCCCCGCACGGCGAACCCGTGGTTCTGGGAGGTGATGGCGATCGAGCCGTCGCGCAGATCCTTCACCGGGTGGTTGGCTCCGCGGTGGCCGAAGGGCAGCTTGAAGGTCTCCAGGCCGGCGGCGCGCGCCAGGAGCTGGTGACCCAAGCAGATGCCGAATACCGGCAGGTCGGCCGCGAGGACCTCGCGGATGGTGTCGACGATGTAGTCGAGCGCGGCGGGATCGCCCGGGCCGGGGACCAGGAAGAGGCCGTCGGGACGCGTCGCGAGCAGCTCGGCCGCGGAAGCGGTGCACGGGTGCAGTTCGAGCCGCGCGCCGCGTGAGGTGAAGTTGCGCACGATCGACGTCTTGATGCCGGTGTCGAGCGCCGCGATGCGCGGACCGTTACCGTCTCCATGGATCGTCAGCTCTGAGACCGTGACCTCGCGAGCGAGGTCACGCCCCACCATGCTCGGCTCGGCCACGACGCGCTCGCGGGCCTCGCTTCCCTTCACCTCGCTCCCGAAGATGCCTCCGCGCATGGCACCCGCTTCGCGGATGTGGCGGACCAGGGCCCGTGTGTCCACCCCCGTGATGGCCGGCACTCCGTGGTCATCGAGCCAGTCGAGCCAGCCGTGCTCCGCCCCCGGGGCGTCGAGGGCGTTCCCGGCGTCCCGCATGACCACCCCGGCAGCGTGCACCCGACCGGATTCCATCGCCCGGGCACTCGCCCCGTAGTTGCCGACGTGGGGCACTGTGAAGATCACGATCTGGCGGGCGAACGACGGATCTGACACCGATTCCTGATATCCCGACATGCCCGTCGTGAAGACGACCTCCCCGCACGTGGCGGTGCGCGCCCCGCAGGCGAAGCCGTCAAAGCGGGTGCCGTCCTCGAGAAGGAGGTAGGCGTCACACGCCGGATAGGCGTTTTGCTCTGCAGTCATCGCCGGGACCGGTCACCAGGGGTCGTGTCGGGCAGGCGCTGACCTGCGGACGACGTCACACGCTCGCGGTAGGCGACCATCCCCGCGGCGACCGTCAGGAGCACCTTCCCGTGCAGGGTCCGCCCCGCGAAGCAGCAGTTGTCCGAGCGGCTCTCGTAGCCCGCTTCGCCCACCTCCCATGCCGCCTCGAGGTCGACGAGGCAGAGATCGGCGGGCTCCCCGACGGCGATCAGGGGTGTCGGGAGGTCGAGCAACGCGGCTCCGTCACTAAGGCGCTCGACGACGAGCGCAAGTCTCAGGACACCTGGCCGGACGAGCTCTGTGTACACCGACGAAAACGCGGTCTCCAGGCCCGTCGTGCCCATCGGCGCCTCCTCGAAGGGCACCTCCTTCTCCTCCCGGGCGTGGGGGGCGTGGTCGGTGGCGATGCAGTCGATCGTGCCGTCTCGGAGGGCCTCGATGAGCGCCTGACGATCGCTTTGGCCGCGCAGCGGCGGGTTCATCTTCAGGCGCGTGTCGAGCGAGTCGAGGATCGCCTCGTGAGTGAGGGTCAGGTGATGCGGGCTCACCTCGGCGGTGATCCGCACGCCGCGGGCCTTGGCCTCCGCGACCGCTTCAACGGACTCCGCGGCGCTCAAGTGCTGGACGTGGATCCTTCCGTCTTCGTAGCCGGCGATCGCCGCGTCACGCGCGATGACCGTCGACTCGGAGATGGACGGGATGCCCGCCAGCCCAAGCCGCGCGGAGATCTCGCCCTCATGCATCGCGCCCGAGCCCGACAGGGACGGATCCTCCTCGTGCAGCGCGATGATCCCGCCGCAGAGCTTCTGATACTGCAGCGCCCGGCGCAGGACCACCGCCTGCCATACGGGCTTGCCGTCGTCCGTGAAGCCCAGAGCCCCCTCCGCGCGAAGCTCCGCCATCTCGGTCAGGGCCTCTCCCGCCAGCCTGCGGCTGACCGACGCCATGAAACCGGTCGGTACCCGGGCCTCACGCCGCGCGGCCTCGCGGAGCGCTCCGAGAACGGAGGCGTCGTCGACGGTCGGCGCGGTGTTGGGCATGGCCACCACCGCCACGAAGCCGCCGGCCGCGGCCGCCCGGGTACCTGAGCCGAGATCCTCCTTGTGCTCCTGGCCCGGAGTCCGCAGATGCACGTGCGGGTCGACGAAGCCGGGGAACAGATGGCGCCCGGAGCCCTCGACGAGCTCGGCGCCGTCGGGCAGCTCGAGCGAACCCGGCGCACCGAGCTGGGCGATCTCGCCGTCCCGGACGAGGACGTCGTGGGCCTCGTCGATGCCGGTTCGCGGATCGAGGACGTGCACCTCGCGAATGAGCAGGTCGGCGGGCGCCGCGGGCCGGCAGTAGAGGCGCTGGACCGTCATGCGTACTGGGGCGTCGTGGGTGTCCGGTCTCCGGCGGTACGCCCGGCCAGCAGCTCATAGAGGACGGCCATCCGCACCACGACGCCCGCGGCGACCTGCTGCGAGATCAGCGCCTGCGGCGAGTCGATCACCTCGGCGGCGAGTTCGACGCCGCGATTGACCGGACCCGGATGCATGAGCAGCTGCCGCGAGCCCAGCCTGCGCCCATCGATCTGGTAGAGGGCGGCGTACTCACGCAGCGATGGCACGAAGGACTCCGCCATCCGCTCGCGCTGCATGCGCAGCGCGTAGACCACGTCAGCTTCTCCGAGACGGTCGAGGGTGTACTCCACGGAGCAACCCAGCGCCTCGAAGCCGCGCGGGATGAGCGTCGGCGGCCCGCAGACCGTCACCCGGGCGCCGAGCTTTCCGAAGGCCAGCACGTTGGAGCGGGCGACGCGCGAGTGCATGACGTCGCCGACGATCCAGATGTTCGCGCCGTCGAGCGACCCCAGCCGTTCGCGCAGCGTATGGACGTCGAGCAGCGCCTGCGTCGGATGCTCGTGCTTGCCGTCGCCCGCGTTGACCACTGCCGCCGGAGTCCACCCGGCCACAAGGCCCGCGGCTCCGACGTGCGGTGTGCGCACGACGATCAGGTCGGGTCGGTAGGCGGAGAGGGTCTGCACGGTGTCCTTCAGCGACTCGCCCTTCTCGACGCTCGAGCCCGAGGAGACGAAGTTGATCACTTCGGCCGACAGGGTCTTCGCAGCGAGCTCGAAGGACGACCGGGTGCGCGTCG
>JACCYI010000089.1 GCA_013696535.1 Solirubrobacterales bacterium | reverse complement strand
ATCCACGTTGCCGAGCGACACGGCCCAGACCAGATGCGCGGCGTCGCTCGGCACCAGCTCTTCCGCGGAGCGCCAACTCGGGAACTTCAGGACGCAGGTCTGGACCCACTCCGGGCGCTTCTCGGGCACGCGCTTCTGGCAGATGGCCTTCGTCTCGATGCCGCCCGGGAACCGCTTGAGCATGGTCGGACGCTCTCGCAAGTGGTTGAGCAGGGCTTGGGCGCACTCCACGTGGTAGTCGGCAAGCTGCTCCTTGGTGACGCCCGAAGCCGGGAAGTACACCCTGCCGGGATTGGACAGCCACACCTCATGGCCGTCCAGTTCGTAGACCGTGACATCTTTGGAGGGCATGCCGGGACCCATCTTGCGCGAACGCCCGGTCCTCGTCGCGCCCGACTCCTTCAAGGGCACCCTCCGGGCTTCCGAGGTGGCCGGCGCGATCGGACGGGGGCTCGAACGCGCGGGCCTCATGCCACCCGACCTCTGCCCCGTGGCCGACGGCGGTCAGGGGACCACGGACGCTCTCCTCCCCGCGCTCGGCGGAGAGATCGTCGCCGCTCCCTTAGGCCGCGCGGTCCCCGGGAGCTTCGCGCTGCTCGAGGACGGTGGCACAGCACTCGTCGAGGACACCGGCGCCGCTTCCTCGTCGTATTGGATGGGCGAGCTGGTCTGCGCCGCGGTGGACGCCGGTGCGAAGGTGATCCTCGTCGCCCCCGACGGCTCGGACGACGGGGCCGGCGCCCTGCGAGCCATCGCCGAACACGGCGGCATCGGCGGCGCGAGGCTCGTGCTCCTGTGTCACGGAGACTTACGAACCGAGCTCTGGGCGGCGCAGGGCGCGGTGCTCGAGCCAGGGGCGCGCTGGATCCTCGACGCCCTCGGCTTCGACGATCGCATGCGCGCCGCCCGAGCGGTGGTGACCGGCGAGGGAAGGCTCGACTCCCACACGCTCACTGGCAGTGTCGTGGGCGAGATCGGCCAGCGGACGCGCCAGGCGGGCGTTCCGCTTCACGCGGTGGTCGGGACGGCTGACCTCGACCTCTTCGGCAGGCGGATGATCGACCTTCAACGCGTACTCGAAGCCACCACCCTCGAGGCGCTCGAGGCCGCGGGAGAGCAGCTCGGGTCAGATTTGGCCGACGGGCGGGCGTGATTCGTCACCCGTACGAGCCCTGCTGACCTTTACGTTTCCGTGAGCCGTTACTGAGGCCCTCTTGGGGTGAAGCCGCTCTTATGGCTTGCATGACCTCCTACCCGCGCCGCTCCAACCTCGCCTTTCTGCTCCTCGGAGCCGTATCGGTCGCTTTAGTCGTCGCCGTGCTCTCCCTGACCGGGATCTTCGACGGCTCCGACCCGAAGCAGGGCGTCGCAACCGCCGCCACACCTGCTCAACGCTCGGCGGCTCCGGTCGGGACATCCACTTCTGTCGCCGACATCTACGAGAGGGTCTCCACCGGTGTGGTGTTCATCTCGGCCCGCTCGGGACAGGTCTCACAGCCGGGGCTCGGCCAGCAGGGCGGGCAGTCCGCGTCGGGGTCAGGCTTCGTGATCGACCGTGGCGGCGACATCGTCACGAACCAGCACGTCGTGGACGGCGCCTCGGACGTCCGGGTGCGCTTCGGTGAGGACGGCCAGCCGATCAAGGCCCGCGTCGTCGGCACCGACCCTTCCACGGATCTCGCCCTGCTCAAAATCGATCCGACCGCGGTGAAGGGCGGCTTGAAGCCACTCGTCCTGGGCGAGTCCAAGGGCCTGCGGCCGGGCGAGGCGACGATCGCGATCGGCTCGCCGTTCGGGCTGTCGGGATCGGTCACCACCGGCATCGTGTCCGCGCTGGACCGTGAGATCGAGTCGCCCAACGGCTTCCCGATCTCGGGCGTCGTGCAGACCGACGCGGCGATCAACCCGGGCAACTCGGGTGGCCCGCTGCTCGATGCCGAAGGGCGGGCCATTGGCGTGAACTCGCAGATCGCCACCAACGGTGGCTCTGGATCGAACTCGGGCGTCGGCTTCGCGGTCCCGATCGACACGGTCAAGGAAGTCGTGCCGCTGCTCGAGCGCGACGGCAAGGTCGACCGCCCGTACGTGGGCATCGCGACCGGCGACGCGTCAGGATCCGGGCAGGGCGCCGTGATCCGCTCGGTGGTTCCCGGCGGGCCCGCCCAACGTTCCGGCCTGCGGGTCGGCGACCGCGTCGTCGAGATCGCCGGAAAGGCCGTCAAGGAGGCGGCCGACGTGCAGAAGGTCGTCATCGAGCGCAAGCCCGGCGAGAAGCTCGAGATCCGCTACTTCAGGGGTTCGGACGAGCAGACGGCTACCGTGCAGTTGGGTACGCGTCCGCAGGTATCAGGGCGGTGACTCCCGACGCATCGAACATCCGGACGAGAGGACGCGTGATGAGCATCGAGGAGGGCCGCCTGCACGCCGTGGCCGGCGACCGGGCGGCCGCCGCCCGTGAGGCCCATGCCGCGCTCGAGTCCGCGCTGTTTGAGATCAAGCGTGTCATCGTCGGCCAGGAAGCCATGCTCGAGCGGGTGCTCGTCGCGTTGCTCGCCGGCGGGCACGTCCTGCTCGAGGGCGTTCCCGGGCTGGCCAAGACCCTGACCGTCAAGACGGTGTCCGACGTGCTCGGCGGCTCGTTCAAGCGCCTGCAGTTCACCCCCGATCTCGTGCCGTCGGACCTGATCGGAACCCGCATCTACCGGCCGGACACCCACGGCTTCGACACCGAACTCGGGCCCGTCTTCTGCAACTTCCTGCTCGCGGACGAGATCAACCGGGCTCCAGCCAAAGTGCAGTCGGCCCTCCTCGAGGTCATGCAGGAGGGCCAGGTGACGATCGGGCACGTCTCCCATCGGGTGCCGCAGCCGTTCCTGGTCATGGCCACGCAGAACCCGATCGAGTCCGAAGGCACCTACGCGCTGCCCGAGGCGCAGGTCGATCGCTTCATGTTCAAGCTGGTGGTCGACTACCCCGACGCGCGCGACGAGGTCTCCGTGGTGGAGCGCTCGCTGGCGGCGGACGTGCGGGTGCGGGAGGTCCTGTCGCCTGCATCACTGGCCGAGTATCAGGCAGCCGCGGCCGACGTCTACGTGGACCGGCGGGTCATGGAGTACGCCGTGGCCCTCACCACCGCGACCCGCCGGCCAGGCGAGGAGAACTGGGTGGAGTTCGGCGCAAGCCCGCGCGGATCGATCAACCTGGTCCACTCCGCGCGGGCGCTCGCGCTCCTTCGCGGGCGCGACTACGCCCTGCCGATCGACGTCCACGACCTCGCGCGCGATGTCCTGCGCCACCGCATCGTGTTGACCTATGAGGCGCTCGCGGCCGGGGTCGACGCGGATCGCGTGCTCGACGACGTGCTCGGGCACGTGGTGATGCCCGTGGTCGAGCTCGGCGCTGAGCGCAACGTGCGGTGAAACTCGCAGAGCCCGTCCGCACGCCCGACCGGCCGGGACCCGGGCCGGTCCCTCAGCCCGTCCTGCGGTCGCTCGACCTCGCCGTGCGGCGGCGCGTGGAGAGCCTCATCCCGGGAGAGCACGTGACGCCGAGTGTCGGTGCGGGGACCGAGCTGGCGCAGATCCGCCCTTACCAACCTGGGGACGACGTCCGCCAGATGGACTGGAACGTCACCGCTCGGACGCAGCTGCCGCACGTGCGCGTGCAGGTCGGGGAGCGGGCCATGACCACGTGGCTCGTGCTCGACACCTCGGCTTCGATGACCTTCGGCACCACCCAGCGCCGGAAGGCGGATGTGGCCGAAGGTGTCGCCCTGGCCCTCGGGCATGTCTCCACCCGGCGCGGCAATCGCCTCGGGGTCATGGCGGTCGGCGCCGGGGAGCCGCGGCTGCTCGCGCCGCGCCAGGGCCGGCTCGGCCTGCTCGGTCTGCTGGCCACCCTGCGTGCAGAGCCCGAGCCCGACGGCGCGGGCGCTACCGGGCTGGCAGGGGC
Source organism: Solirubrobacterales bacterium (assembly GCA_013696535.1). Next base: position 5,551 of record JACCYI010000089.1, on the reverse strand, counting down.
GCTGGCCAAGCTCCGGGCGGTGGCGCGGGCACGCGGACTGGTGGTCGTGGTCTCGGACTTCCGCGGTCCGACGGACTGGTCGGGGCCCCTGCATTCGCTCCGCGGCCGCCACGGCTTGTTGTGCGCCGAAGTGCGGGACCCGCGTGAGATGGGGCTGCCGCCGGTCGGCTCGCTGTGGATGGTCGATCCCGAGACGGGTCGCCAGATACACGTCAACACGAGCTCCTCGAAGCTACGGCGCCGGTTCGCCGCGGCAGCCGCCGACGAGCGCGCCCGGGTGGGCGCCGAGATCCGCGGCGCGGGCGCTGATCACATCCTGCTCACCACGGACGGCGACTGGCTGCGCGAGCTCGCCACCCACCTGAGACGAACCGAGCGCGCCGGGCGGCCCGGCGCGGGCGCTCGCACCCACGCGGCCGTCCCAGAAGTCGGGAACCAGGAGGTGGTGAGGTGAGCTTCCGGGAGCCCGCCTTTCTCGCTGGGTTGGTCCTCCTCCCCATCGCACTTGCGCTCTATGCGGCGCTTCAGCGACGTCGCCGCGACGCGGCCGCCGCCTTTGCCAGCCCTGAGCTGATGCCCAACGTGGTCACGGGGACGCCGGGGTGGCGGCGGCATCTTCCAGCCGCGTTCACGCTCCTCGCCCTCGGCGCGCTCGTCCTCGCCCTCGCCCGCCCCGAGCGCACCGTCGCGCAGCCCAAGCGCCAGGCAACCGTGATGCTGGTCACGGACGTCTCGGGCTCCATGAGCGCCACGGACGTCGAGCCCGACCGCCTCGCCGCCGCCCAGGCCGCAGCGAAGACCTTCGTCTCCAAGGTGCCGGACACTTTCCGCATCGGCGTGGTCACCTTCAACCAGTACGCGGAGCTGCGCCTCCCGCCCACCTCTGAACGCTCGGAGATCGAGCCGGCGATCGACTCGCTGCTCGCGGACGGCGGCACCGCCATGGGCGACGGTCTACAGCGCGGGCTCGACGCCGTCGAAGGCCAACTGCGAAGCCAGCGGGCCACGGGCGACCGGCGAGCGCCGGCGGCCATCGTCCTGCTCTCGGACGGCAAGAACACCGCGGGCGAGACGTCCCCTCTCGACGCGGCCCGCCGGGCACGGCAGCTGGGGGTCCCGATCTATGCCGTTGCGCTCGGAACGCCCGATGGCACGATCACCCTCTCAGATCCGGGCGGCTTCGAGCAGACGATCCCGGTGCCTCCCGATCCCCAGACGCTCAAGGAGCTCGCGGGCGTCAGCCGGGGTCGCTTCTTCGACGCGCCTTCCGCCGAGCAGCTCGAATCCGTCTACGCGACCCTGGGCACCCGGATCGGGTTCGAGGAGTCAAAGCAGGAGGTGTCGGCGGCCTTTGCGGGCGGGGGGCTGCTCCTGCTCCTCGTGGGCGGGGCGTTGGGGCTGCGCTGGTTCGGCCGCGTCGTGTAGACCGTGTGCATGTCGCACGAGCCCGCTCGCGTGATCACCGATCTCCGCGAGCTTGCGGAGCGGACCGGCGGACCCGGTGGGGCGCGCCGGGTCGCTTGGACGGAGGAATGGGCAAAGGCCCGTGAATGGCTGCACAGCCGACTCGCCGAGCTGCCGGTGGAGGTCGAGCAGGACGCCGCCGGCAACCTGTGGGCCACCCTGGCCGGAGAGCACGAGGAGCGGCTGGTGGTCGGTTCCCATATCGACTCGGTTCCCTCGGGCGGCTGGTTGGACGGCGCCTTGGGGGTGTGCGCCGGCCTGGAAGTGCTCCGCTCCTACGCGGAGACCACTCCCCCAGTGACGCTCCAGCTCGTCGACTGGGCCGACGAGGAGGGCGCCCGCTTCGGCCGTTCCCTGTTCGGATCGAGCGCTGCGGCCGGGACGCTGGAGCCCGACGACGTCCGCGAGCTGCGCGACGCCGATGGCGTCCCACTGCCGGACGCGCTCGCCGCGCACGGCGTCGAGCTCGACCGGGTGGGGGAGGCCCGCGGGCGCCTCGAGGGCATTGGCGCCTATCTCGAGCTCCATATCGAGCAGGGCCCGGTGCTCGCGGATCTGGGCCTCTCCGCAGGCGCGGTGATCGGGACCTACGGGGTCGAGCGCCACGCGCTGCGATTCGCCGGACGGGCCGGCCACGCGGGCTCCACGCCGCTGCGCCTGCGCCACGATGCCTTCCTGGCCGCCGCCCGTCTCGGGCTCGCGGCCCGCGAGTCCGCGGCGCGACACGGGGGCGTGGCGACCGTGGGCCCGGTCCGGGTGGCCCCGGGGGTTCCCACGATCATCAACGAGAGCTGCGAGATGACGCTCGATCAACGCGCTTTCGAGCCTGAAGCGCTGGCCTCGATGCTGCGCGACGTCCGGGCCGCTGGCGACTCGATCGCCGAAGACGAGGGCGTCGAGATCACGTGGCATCGCATCTGGAACATCGAGCCGATTCCGTTCGATCCCGAGCTGGTCGCCATGGCGGAGCAGGCATGCCAGGAAGTCACGGACGCGGCCCATCGGCTTCCGAGCGGAGCACTGCACGACTGCGCCGAGATTGCCCGACTGGCTCCGGCGGTCATGGTCTTCGCGGCGAGCACCGGCGGCATCAGCCACTCGCCCGCCGAAGACACGCCGGAACGCGATCTCGAGCGTGCCCTCGTGACCTTCGCGCGGCTGGTGGAGTTGACGATCGAGTGGCTCCGCAGGCCGGACGACGACCGCTCAGGCGTCTGAACGGTGCTCGGCCAGGGTGGTGACCACCGCCTCGTAGACCCCGGCCCCGTAGGACTCCTCGGCCACCCGCGCGTTCGCCACTCCGGCAAGCGCTTCGCGGATCGCCGGGTCGCGCTCGAGCGCGTTGGCCACGAACCAGAACGTCCCGACCGCCCCTGCGGCCGTCAGGTCTTCCCGGGAATCGCCGACCGCGATGCACTCCTCGCGTACATACCCGCGAGCTTGCATGTGGCGGGCGACCGCGCGCCCCTTGGACGCGACCGTCGGGATGAGGTGGTACGCCCGCTTGCCGGGAAGGCTGATCATGCCGTTGTCCACGAGTCGCAGGTGCCCCAAGCCCCGCGCGGTGAGCAGCTCGTCGGCTTGCATCGCATCGACGTCGCCGCGGAACAGATGTGAGACATCGCGATCCAGATGCCAGGGATCGTGATACTCGAGTTGTCCCGCAAACATGCTCAGTAAGAGCTCAGGAGCGCCCGACGCGGTGATCTGCGCGTGGATCGTCGCGTTCTCCCGGGGCAGCAGGTCCCCGGTGAGCCACTCGAGCTCGCCGTCGATGACCAGCCCGCAGCCGGCTTCGAAGATGTAGGCGGGGCAGCCGAGGAGACGGGCGTCTGAGAACAGAGAGGACCGGCGGCGACCCGAGTAGGGCACCACCTCGACCTCTGCGCGCGCGCAGGCCTCGAGCGCGCGGGCGCCGAGCAGCGAGAACCTCCCTTCCCCGTCGCGCAGGAGCGACGCCGCCCGGCCGAGCAGGGTCCCGTCGAGGTCGACGTAGAGCGCTCGCAGGGTCATGCGGCAGAAGCCAAGGGCGGACGCTCGACGATCTTCAGTGTCCCCGGCTCAGCGGCGAGGCCGCGGTGGGCGAGGCGGCGCGCCACCACGTCGGTCACCTCCTCGGCCTTGGTGCTGAGCTCGGCGAGCGACGGGCGCGCATCGCGGCGGACGCCCAGGTCGACTTTCGCGAGGTCGCGCAAGCCGACGGTGCCGTAGGCGTCGAGCAGCAGCCCGGCCTCGACGCCGAAACCCGTGGAGAACGGCAGGCGCTTGAGCAGTGAACGCGACGCGGCCAGCTCCCTCGCGAGGGGCTCCTGAAAGGCGGTCAGCTCAGGCCAGAAGCGTCGCAGGAGAGGGCGGGCGCTCAGCTCGGTCACGCGCCCGTCATCCGCCGCCTCCACGGTGCCCGTCGTAGGTTCCCGGCGAGCGAAGCCCGTGGCGTAGCTGACGCTCGGCTCACACACCACCGGCCCGATCAGGCCGCAGGCCACGTGCTCGCCGAACCCTCCGAGCTCCGCATCGATGAAGGCCACCACGTCGCCCGTCATCACCGACAGCGCCCGCCACATCGCGTCGCCTCGCCCCAGGACGCGGCCGAGCTCCGGTACCAGCGTGGCCGCCGGGACCACCGGCGCGCCGCCCGTCGCCGGCAGGGAGGAGTCCACGCCGAGAATGAGCAGCTCGTCGGCCACTCCTCGCTCGATCAGCCGCTCGAGCGTGGCGACGACGGGTTCGAGATCGGCCAGATCTCCGGCCAGCAGGCACAGGCTCACGGTCGCATCCCGCTCCACCGCGATGCGCTCGGCCGGAAAGCTCGAGTGGTCAAACGAACGAGTCCGCAACCAGCGCTCGACGATCGGGAGAGTGGTCACGGGCGCCGTACTATCGCAATCATGCTCGAGCCGCTCCGCGTGACCTCGCCGCACCGGATCGACTGATGGCGGTCGTCCGCTCCATCGAGCCGTGGGACGATCTGCTGCAGGCCGGTCGCGACGACGAGCGCCTGGTCACCCAATCCGCCGTGAACGCCCGTCCGGCGCGGCTGGTGGCGATCCCGTCCGAGCTGCATCCCGACGTCGTCGCCGCGCTCAATCACGCCGGAATCGAGCAGCTTTACTCCCACCAGGCCGAGTCGATCCACGCCGCCTGGGCGGGCCCGACCGTCGTCACGACCGGCACCGCTTCGGGTAAGTCGCTGTGCTTCACGCTGCCGACCCTCGACGTCCTCTCCCGCGACCCCAAGGCCCGAGCCCTCTACCTCTATCCGAGCAAGGCCCTCGCCCAGGATCAGGCCCGGGCCCTTCACGCCCTGCAATTCAAGCGGGCCCGGCCGGCGATCTACGACGGCGACACGCCACGCGAGCAGCGCGCTGCGGTCCGCAAGAAGTCAAACGTGGTGCTCACCAACCCCGACATGCTGCACCTCGGGATCCTGCCCAACCACACCGCCTGGGGCGACTTCTTCTCGAACCTCGCCGTCGTGGTGGTCGACGAGGCGCACGTCTACCGCGGCGTCTTTGGCTCGCACGTGGGCAACGTCCTGCGGCGATTGCTCCGTATCGCGGACGCGTACGGCACTGCACCGCGCGTGCTCATGGCGAGCGCCACGATCGCGAACCCGGCCGAGCTCGCCGAGCGGCTGACGGGCCTCGAGGACTTTACGGTGATCGAGCGCGACGGATCGCCGGGCTCCAAGCGGACCATCGCCATGTGGAATCCCCCGATCGTCGACGAAGCGCTCGGCACCCGGCGCTCGGTGCTCGCCGAGGCCGCCGACCTCCTGGCCGAGCTGGTGGCGCAGGGTGCGCGGACCATCGTCTTCATGAAGTCGCGCAAGGCGGTCGAGCTGATGGCGCGGTTCACCCGGCTGGCACTTGAGGATCGCGGCGCGGGCGATCTGGCCGAGCTCGTGGTTCCCTACCGCGCCGGCTACACGCCCGGCCAGCGTCGCGAGCTCGAGCGGCGGCTCGTCGAGGGGGAGCTGCTCGGCGTGGTCTCCACGGACGCCCTCGAGCTCGGGATCGACATCGGCTCGTTGGATGCCGCGATCTGCGTCACCTTCCCCGGAACGGTCGCCTCCCTACGCCAGATG
>JACCYI010000078.1 GCA_013696535.1 Solirubrobacterales bacterium | reverse complement strand
GGCCAGCAGGGCGATCGGCGCGGAGCTCAGCAGGATGAGCCCCTTCTCCAGCGGGCCGCGCCGGATGAGCAGGACCACCGCGACGGCGTAGGCGGCGAACTGTCGGCGGCTGATCTCACTCACGACGCCGAGCCTAGGTGCGGACCTCGTGACAGTTCAGCGCATATTCGTCACAGCTCTGCTGACTTACTGTGACAAAAGACGCGCGAGCCCTTCCACCGCTTCGGACGCCGTGTCAACTTGGGTGACCCCGTGCACCGCCCACGTCGCGACTCCCAACACCGGCCGCCCCGACCCGAGGGCGAAGCCGATCTCCGTAAGCGTCCCGTGCCCCTGCCCGACGGCGATGACGCCGATCGCCGCACGCGCGAGCAGTCCGTTGCGAAGCTCGCCGAGCCCGGTGGGCAGCGCGAGATCGACCCAGCCGTTCGCGTCGGCCGGCTCCGTGCCCGGCAGCAAGCCGACGGTGTGGCCGCGCCGGGACTTCGCCCCGCGGCTGGCCGCCTCCATGACGCCGCCGAGCCCGCCCGTCAGGACCCAGAAGTGCGCCTCTGCCAGCAGCGCACCCACCTCCTCTGCCTGCTCCAGCTCCTCCGCGCTCGCCTCGCTCGGACCGATCACCGCAACCAGCCGCGCGTCCCGCAGTTCGACAGCCATGCGACGTCAGCGGACGACGAAGTTGACGAGCTTGCCGGGCACCACGATCTCCTTGACGATCTCGTGCCCCTCGATGTGCGTCTTGGCGTGTGGAGCGTCGCGGGCCAGCGCCTTGAGCGCCTCTGGAGCAGCGTCACTCGGCGCCTGCAGGCGGTCACGGACCTTGCCGTTGACCTGCACCACGAGCTCGAACGCCGGCGCTTCGAGGAAGCGCGGATCGGCTGCCGGCCACGATTCCTCCCAGACGCGGTCGCCCGTCAGCAGCGAGTAGGCGTCGGCCGCGACGTGGGGCGCGAATCCGAACACGAGCGATGCGGCGGTTCCAAGCGCATAGCGCAGGGCCTCCGGATCACGGTTGCCAGCTTCGTGGAACTCCTTGGAGCACGCGTTGACGAGCTTCATGACTTCGGCGATAGCGGCGTTGAACGCGAAGCGCCCGGCCATCGCGTCCGTGACGCGCTCGATGGCGATGTTGGCCGCGCGGACGAGCTCGAGTCCCGGCCCCTCGGGCTCATGCGGCACTTCTGCACCCTGACCCGGTCCATCCGCTGCGGCCGCCGAAAGGCGCCACAGCCGCCCGAGAAAGTCCGTGACGCCGTTGATGCCGGTGTCCGACCAGTCGGCGTCCTGATCGGGCGGCCCGATGAAGAGGATGTACGCGCGCGCCGCATCCGCTCCGTACCGCTCGACGATCTCCTGCGGCGACACGACGTTCCCGCGAGACTTCGACATCTTCGCGCCGTCCTTGGTGATCATCCCCTGCGTGAAGAGCTTGGCGAAGGGCTCTTGCGCGGAGAGGTGCCCGAGGTCGGCGAGTGCCTTGGTGAAGAAGCGGGCGTACAGCAGGTGGAGAATCGCTTGCTCCACGCCACCGATGTACTGGTCGACCGGCGCCCACTTCGCCAGGACGGCGGGATCCCACGGCGCCTGGTCGTTATGCGGATCGGCGTAGCGCAGGAAGTACCACGAGGAGTCGACGAACGTATCCATCGTGTCGGTCTCGCGCTGGGCTGGACCGCTGCAGGCGGGGCAGGTGACGTTCACCCAATCCTCGGCTGCGGCCAGCGGGGACCTGCCCTTCGGGGCGTAGTCCTCGATGTCCGGCAGGACGACGGGCAACTGGTCGAGGGGCACCGGAACCGTGCCGCAGGCCGGGCAGTGGACAATTGGGATCGGACAACCCCAGTAGCGCTGTCGCGACAGCAGCCAGTCACGGAGGCGGTAGTTCGTCGACGCGTGCCCCTTGGCCTCGCGGTCGAGCCAAGCGGTGATCTGGTCCAGCGCCTCCCGGTTCTGCGTACCGTCGAAGTCCGGATGCGAGTTGACCAGCGGGCCGTCGCCGGCGTACGGGAGGCCGTCGGCGTCGCCGTCGGGGTTCACTCCG
>JACCYI010000053.1 GCA_013696535.1 Solirubrobacterales bacterium | reverse complement strand
GCCGTGTTCTTCGCACAGGAAGCGCGGGTGTACGCGATGACGGTCGCGCCCGCCTGCCTCGTCCTGCTCGGGGTCGCGATGTTCCTGCACGGCGCCCCCACGCGGCGCTGGTCCGCCTGCTACGTCGTCGGGGCGGTGCTCTGCCTTTACTTGCATGCCACCCTCGTTCTGCTTGTTGCCTCGTGCAGCGCGGGCGTCGCCGTACACCGGCTGGCGTCCCGCCCGCCGGGCATCTTCCGCGACTTGGCGCCCTGGGTGGCAGCGAACGCGGCCGTGGTCGTCCTGGCCTCGCCTGCGATCTTCGCCATGGCCGTGGCGTCCCGCACGGGAGGCCTCGACTGGATCGGCCCGCTCGCGGCCCGCGATGTCGTGCGCGGCATCTCGGCGCTGCTTAGTGGAATGGTGACGCCCCTGCCAACTCCGGGACTTTGGCTGGCTGCGGCTTTCGGGCTGACGCTCACGGCGTCGCTATGGGATCGCCGCCCGGACATGCGGGCCGTGACCGTTCTCGTGCTGATCCCCTGCTGCTTCGTCGGCATTGCAGTGCTGGTGAGCCTGTCGCGGCCGATCTTCCTGCCGCGGATACTGTGTTGGCTGGTCGTCCCGCTTTGTGCGCTGATCGGATACCAGCTCGGGCGGGCGTCCCGCTTCCGCCTGGTGCTCGCAGGCGCCACGTCGCTGACGTTCCTGATCGGCCTCATCTGGCAACTCGTCGTCCCGGGCACGGTCAAGGAGCCGTGGCGCGAGGCCCTGATGACCCTGCGCCCCGGCCTGCAGCGCGCTGACCTCCTCGTCCTCAGCCCGCGGTTCAACCCGCTTATTCTCGAATACTACGCTCCCGGGCTAGGCAACGTCAGGATGTGGGACGAGACCCTGCCACCCACCATCATGACCTCCGTTGCGGCAAAGCTCGGCATCGCCTCGGTGTCGCGGGCCGAGATCATCCAGACTGTTGCCGCTGGCCGAAGGGTCTGGATCCTGTCCAACACACCCGACTTGCCCTTCCTCGCCGAGCTCTCACGCGCGGTGCGTCTCCCGGCGGACGAGAAGCAGTGGCTGTGCGGCAAGTCTCCCTGCATCACCGCGGTGGAATGGGCACCCGGACCGGCGTAGGCGGGGGCTGGGGTGCAACGGGTGCGCCAGGCGAAGCTGGGGCGGTCCAGCGGGTGGAAGTCCCGCCCGGGTAAGGCGTAGCGAGCCGCCCGGTAGCCAGGGGCTACGCATGAAACCTCGTGTCGACTGTGCATAGAATTCGTCAGCTATCCGGCGAGGAGTTGGAGCATGTAGGCGTCATTCCAGGCGGCTTTCTTCCGTCGTGCGCGCACGCTGGCCTTCGATGCCCGGTCGCGACCGACGATGTTGAGGGCGATCTTGCGCAGGAGGGCCAGGTTGCGTGCCGCGGTGCGGTCGCGCACCCGGCTGTCGTCCTCGCGGAACGTGACGTCCAGCACCCAGTGCAACGCGTTCTCCACAGCCCAATGCGAGCGGATGGCTTTGCCCAGGACGGCCGGGTTGTCGGGGCAGCTCGACAGGAAGTAGCGGATCTCGCTCTCGACCTTGGTGGGCGCAGTGTTGACGCTGCGGATGCTCTCGACCGCGAGAACCGTGCGCAGGCCCGGCCAGCCGCTCAGGGCGTCCAGGCCCGCGGCCTCGGCGCTGGCGAACACCCGACGCCGGACCAGGCGGCCATGCGTTTCGTCGAACGCGTCGCAGTCAGTCCGGCTCGGTGCAGCAACGCGGAAGCATCGTTGGTCGAAGTGCTCGACGACCGCCTTGTGCGCCAGCTTGTGGTTGCCCTTGAGCGTCAAAAGGTAGTCGCCCCCGCGTGCCAGGATTTTCTCGGCGATCGCGGTCTGGCACCCCATGGCGTCGAGCGTCACGATGCTATTCTCCAGCACGAGCTGCTCCAGCAGCTCAGGCACGGCGGTGATCTCGTTCGACTTGCCGTCAACGCAGCGCTGGCCCAGCACCAGGCCCTGCTCGCTGGCCCAAGCGCTCACCACGTGCAGCGGCGATTGCTCCCGCCCGTGGTCGAACGAGCGCCGGATCGTCTTGCCGTCGATGGCGACCACCTCGCGCTCGAACCTGTCCACCAGCGAGCCAACCCACGCCGTGAACCCGATCTCGAAAGCATCAGGGTCGATCAGCATGAACACGCGCCGGAACGTATCATGCGAGGGAATGCCGTTCGGCAACTCCAGGAACGTCCTGAGCCACAGGAGCTTGCTGCGGCCATACAGCGCGATGTCATCCCAGCTCTCGGCGCAGGCAATTACTGCAGACACCGCGATCACCAGGATATCGAGCAAACGGTGCTCAACCTTGCCGGAACAGCGCGGGTCTTCGATCGCGCCAAAATACTGGCCCAGGCTTTCGATCGACATATTCCATTCCCCCGCAATCGCGAGGGCGCGTCATCATACGTCAGGGCGCAGCAGGCGAGAGAAATTTCATGCGTAGCCCCTG
>JACCYI010000041.1 GCA_013696535.1 Solirubrobacterales bacterium | reverse complement strand
CGAGTTCGCGCGCGACTCGTATCTACTGCTCATCGAGGCGACCCTGCCCAGCCCGGAGCTCGAAGGGCCCCGCGGGCACCTGACCGCAGAAGAGGCGGGCGAGCACGGTCGGTTGGCCCGGGTGGCCAGGGTGGTCCTCACGCACATCTCCGACGAGAGTGATGCCGACCGGGCACGCGGGGACGCGGCGCGGACCTTCGGCGGCGAAGTGGAGATCGCCCGGGAGGGCGCCGTCTACGAGATCTGAGGTCCGCTGATCGGCCTTGGAGCTAAGGCTCGAGGGCCAGGACGCCGATGCTGGGCGAGTGACCTCTTCGGACGCCATGAACGCCGTGGACGGGGTACGTCTGCTGTCGCGGCGACCCTCCGTCCTCTACAAGGTGGAGCAGCTTGCGACCGAGCCGGCACAGGACATCGCCACCGATGGCCTGATGATCTCCGGCCCCGGTTGGCCGGACCGCCTCAAGAGCCTGCTCGACTCGCTACTGCTAACCGAGCGCGAGAGCCTGTTCGCTCTACGCCTGGGGGAGCCCAACCCCCTGCCGCTGCCGGCCCGGACGCTGCTGGACCGCGAGCGCACCGACTGGTTTCCCGAGTTTCTCTCCAAGGGTCGCATGGTTCCGCACTTCCAACCCATCGTCGACCTGCGCGACGGACGGGTCATCGGCCGTGAAGCCCTCATGCGCGGCAAGCTCGGCGCCACGGAGTTGCGCGGCGCGGAGATCGTCGCTGCCGCCGAGGCCCACGACGCTCTCTACTCCTTCGACATGCGGGCCCGGGCGACTGCACTCGAGGTCGGGCTCCCCCTGCTGCCCGGCGGAGAGACGTTGTTCATCAACCTGGATCCGCGGGCCGTGCTCGACCTCGACGCCTCGGTGCGCCAGACCTGGCCGCTCGTCGAACGGTTCGGAACCGGAAGCGACCGCGTCTGCATCGAGCTCATCTCTGCCGAGCGCGTCACGGATCGCGGGCTCCTCAAGCGCTTGGCGAGCGTCCACCGGGAGCGTGGGGCGCTCATCTCGCTCGATGATCTGTCGGGTGGCGCTGATGCGCACGCCTGCCTGGACAGCCTGCGGCCGGACATGGCCAAGCTCAAACGGCAGCTCACGGCCGGGATCGAGAAGTCGCTCCCCCACCAACGGCTGGTCGCCGCGTTGGTCGAACACGCCAAGGCGGAGGGCTGCAAGCTGGTGGCGGTGGGCGTGGAACGCGTCGCGGAGTTCGAGTTCATGCGCGACCTCGGCGTCGACTACGGGCAGGGCTTCTACTTCGGGCACCCGACCGCACGACCCATGGCCGTCGACGCCCGGCTCTTCCAGCCGCGCGTCCAGCTCGTCCAGTCGGTGCGTCAGCCAGCTTGACGTCGAGAGGCTAAGGCCTCCGTCACGTCAGGTAAGGGATCGAACCCGCGCGGTCGCTCCGTTCTGCCGATGTAAGACGACCCTCCAGGGACCAGCATGGCTCCAGTGAACACGACGGACAGGAGCCCCCAGTGCATCCCGACCTCATACTCGAATCCACACGTGCCCGCGCCGCCGACCTCGAGCGCCGTGCCCTCCGCCGGCGACGCGGACCCATCACCCACCGATCGTCTCTCCTCGCCCGGGCCCGGGCGCGATACTCATCTGGTGCGCGTGAGCAGCACCCGGCTGATCGGCCGGGAACGAGAGCTCTCAGAGCTCGAGGCCGCGCTGGGTGACGCAGCGGAGGGGCATCCGTCGCTTGCCTTCCTCGCGGGAGAGTCAGGTGTCGGAAAGAGCCGCCTCCTCGGCGAGCTCGAGCATCGCACGCGGGAGCGCGGCTGGAGCGTGCTGAGCGGCGACTGCGTCGAACTCGGAGAAGGCGAGCTGCCCTACGCGCCGATCGTCGCGGCCCTGCGTCCGCTGGTTCGCGCCGGCGATCCGCGGCTAGAGACCCTGCCGGGGACCGAGCGGCTGGCACTCTCCCGGCTGCTACCGGGTCTCGGCGACGCGGCGCAGCCGAACACAGCTCAAGACGAGGCGACAGCACAGGCACAGCTCTTCGAAGCCCTGCTCGCCCTCCTCGACGCCCTCGGCCGAGCCGCTCCCGTGCTTCTCGCGATCGAGGATCTCCATTGGGCTGACCGCTCTACGCGGGCCTTCGTGGCCTTTCTCAGCCGCGCGCTGTGCTCGGAGCGGGTGCTGGTGGTCTTCACCTATCGTCCCGACGAGCTCCACCGGCGCCACCCGCTGAGGCCGCTGCTCGCCGACGTGGAGCGCGAGGCCCGCTCGCGGCGCGTCGAGATCGCCGCCCTCAGCCGGGACGAGCTTGCCCAGCAACTCGCCGACATCCTCGGCGCCGCCCCCGAGGCCGGTCTCGCCGAGCGACTATGGACGCGCGGGGGAGGCAATCCGCTCTTCACCGAGGAACTGCTCGCCGGCGGGCTCGACGGTCGCGGCGCACCGCCCGCCACGCTGCGCGACGCGCTGATGGTGCGTGTCGAGCGACTGGGCGAATCGGCGCAGGAGCTCCTGCGGCTGCTGGCCGCCGGCCAGCGTCTCGATCACGTCCTGCTCGCGGAGGCGGCACGGCTCGACGCGGCGGATCTGCGGGCGGCCCTGCGCGAAGCCGTCGCCGGGCACATCGTGGTCGTCGACGACGACGGCGCGTATGCGTTCCGTCACGCGCTGCTTCGAGAAGTGGTCGAGGACGACCTGCTGCCGGGTGAGCACGCCGACCTGCATCGCAGACTGGCCGGAGCCCTCGAGCGGCGCGTCGAGGCAGAGGGAGCTCGCGCCGGCGCGCATCTGACCGCGTCGGTCGCCCACCATCACCAGGCGGCGGGAGACCGCCCCGCTGCGTTGACCGCCTCGCTTCGCGCCGCCGACGCCTCGGACAAGGTGCACGCCCACGGCGAGGCGCTCGCACTGCTCGAGCGCGCGCTCGAGCTGTGGCCGCTGGTCCGGAATGCCGCGAAGCTCGCCGGCTGCCGGCACTCGGACGTCCTTGCCCGGGCGGCTCAGGCGGCCGATCTCAACGGCGACAACACGCGCGCCGAAGGACTGCTCGAGGCGGCGCTCCGCGACCCGCTCCTCGAAGGTGATCCGCACCGGGTCGCCCTTCTGCTCGAGCGCCTCGCCCGGGTCCAGCGGCGCCTGGGAAAGACCGACGACAGCCTCGCCACGCTCGAGAGGGGGCTCGCGCTGCTCCCGACGCACGAGGCCGGCGCCGAGCGGGCGAGGCTGCTGAGCTCGAAGGCCAAGGTGCGGATGCTCTCGGGTCGCTATCGCGACGGTGAACAGGTGGCTCGGGAGGCGCTCCAGGCCGCGCGCGTGTCCGGAGACCGGGTGGCCGAGAGCCAGTCGCTCAACGCGCTCGGGGTGTGCCTTGCGGAGCTCGGGGCGCTCGATGACGGGATCGCCGCCCTCGAGCGGGCGACGGCCATCGCGCGAGAGGACGAGCGCCCGGGTGATCTGGCGAACGCGTACACGAACCTCGCCGATGTCCTGCACCTCCACGGCAGAGGGCGTGACGCGCTGGCCGTGGCACTCGAGGGCCTGGTCCAGCCCGGAATCTCGCGTTCCTCCGCTGACTGGCTCTCGACCTCGATCGCGGAAATGGCCTTCGACCTGGGTGACTGGGCGCTCGCAGATGCGCATCTGCCCGTCCACGAGCGCCGCCGGACGGGCCACGCGCTGCTCAACGTGGCGCTCCGCCGGGCCGAGCTGGCGCTGGCCCGCGGGGAGGATGCGGTGGCCCGGGCCGCGCTCGACTCCGCCCGGCACGTCGAGGCGGGGGGCGAACCGCAGCTGCACGGTCCGCTGTCGGCGTTGGTGGCCGAGCTGGCAAGGCGGTCAGGTGACCTGCCGGCTGCGCGCGCCGCGGTGGAAGAGGCGCTCGATCGGATCGAGTTCTGCACGGAGGACGTTATGCGTCTGGCCCGCGTCGCGGCGGCCGGCATCGTGGTCGAAGCCGACGCCGCGCAGCGCGCCCGCGACCTCGGCGACCACCCGGCGGCCGCCGCTGCGATGGACCGCGCTGCCGCCCTTCTCGAGCGCGTCGAAGCGGCCGCCGAAGGTGATCGCCCGGTCGAGTCGGCCACGCTCATAGGGGCGCGGGCGGAGGT
>JACCYI010000030.1 GCA_013696535.1 Solirubrobacterales bacterium | reverse complement strand
GCGTGCGCCGGCTTTAGGCGTCGGCGCTCGAGTGCTGATCCGTGTCGCCTGCGTCCGTGTCGTCGTCCTTGGAGGGAGCGGCAGGGGCGACGTCGGCATCGCCACCGGATCCGCCCTCGGCTCCGGGGTTGCCGGGCTTGTCTTCGAGCGGTTCACGATTCTTGGTGTCGTCCATGGAGATCCTTTCGACTGCGTTGCGGTCAACATGGAGTACCCCGTATTAGCACGGGAGGATGACTCGAATGCATCGGAACCGACGCGACTTGTCCGTCGGCCGAATGACCGGCGGTCGTGGCCACGGCCCGGGACGCTCGGTCATCCGTCGCGCGACAGGGGGGCCGGGATGATCGCGCGTGTCAGAGCTCGCGCTTGAAGATCAGGAGGTGGCCATCCTTCTCACCCTGGAAGGCGAGGTCGGTGAGGACCTTCTCGAGCTCCCAACCCTCAGCCCCCATGGCGTTCATCTTGTTCTCGAGCGCGCCGCGGTCGAGCTCGTCGCGGTTGCGGCCCATGAAACCGTGGGTCAGGATCTCCGTGGTGTACTCGTAGGTGGGCATGTCAGGGAAGGCTAGGGACTCCGGCGTTCGCGGACACGGCCACACGGCGTCCCACAGAAGGGGCCCTACAGCACGAGCACGTCGACGCGGTCGCCGGCCTGCAACTCGCCGGCGTCGTGTGGCGCCACCACGAAGCCGTCGGCTTCGGCGAGGGCCCCCGTCATGTGCGAGCCCTGACGGGTCGTGGGGGTCGCTTCGAGCATCCCGTCGGCTCCGCGCGCTAGTCGCGCGGTGAGGAACGTGGTGCGTCCGTCCTCGGCGCTCGCCGGGACGGCGAGTCGGGCGGGTAGGAGCCGCATCGCCGCGTCGGGCTCCCCGTGAAGGCGACGCAGCAACGGCTCGACGAAGGCCAGGAAGCAGACCACCACCGAGAGCGGGTTGCCCGGCAGACCGAAGACGAAGGTGTCCCCGCGGATGCCGCAGAAGAGCGGCTTGCCGGGCTTCAGGCGCACCCGCCAGAAGAGCTCCTCGACGCCTTCTCGCGCCAGCACCGACTTGACGTGATCGTGCTCCCCGACCGACACGCCGCCCGAGATGACCAGGACATCCGCCTGCTCCAGGGCGGAGCGCACCCCGGCCGCGATCGCCTCCGGCTCGTCCGGCGCCGCGCCGTGGTCGTTCACCTCGGCGCCCGCGGCGCCCGCCAGCTGGGCGAGCACGGGACCGTTGGAGTCGTGGATCTGGCCCGGGCCGAGCGGACCCCCCGCCATCACGAGCTCGTCACCGGTGGTCAGGAGGTGCACGCGGGCTGCGCGGCGGACGGTGATCCCGCTCACCCCGGCCGCGGCCAACGCCGATAGGCGCTGCACCGTGAGCGCCCGGCCGGCGTCGAGCAGGACGTCCCCCGACGCTATGTCCTCGCCGCGGAAGCGCACGAAGCGGCCCGCTTCGAGTGTCTCGCCCGCCACGACCCGGCCCTGATCATCGGTTTCGGCGAGCTCCGAGCGCAGCACGGCGTCGGCGCCGGCCGGCAGGGCCGCGCCCGTCGTGATGCCGACGGCCTCGCCGGGACCGACCGTGAGCGCCGGGTCCTCACCTGCCGCGATAGCGCCGACTACCCGCAGGGGAGCTGAGCCGGGGGCGGTGTCGGCGGCGCGCACCGCGAAGCCATCCATCGCCGACCGGTCAAAGCCCGGCAGGTCGAGGGGAGAGCGCACGGTCTCCACGGCCACCCGCCCGACGGCGTCTCGCAGCGGGCGGATCTCGGCCGGCAGCGGGCGCGCTGCCGCGGCGATCAGCGCCCAGGCCTCCGCGACATCGATCATCCCATTCCCTCGCCGCCGGGAGCGCCCGGCTCGGGGTCGACCCGGGGCACGGCGCTCGCACCGGGCGCAGCGTCGTGCGAGTGCGAGTGCGAGTGACCGCCTCCGGACCGCACGGCGAGGGCGTGGGGGAGGAGCTCGAGAATCACGCCGAGCGCGTCCCGTACGCCGCCGGGGGAGCCCGGCAGATTGACGATGAGCGCGTCGCCGCGCAGGCCCGCGACCGCCCGTGAGAGCCAAGCGCGCGGAAATCCCTGGGCGGTCTGGACGCGCATGGCTTCGGGCAGCCCGGGCACGTCGATGGGTGCCACCGCCCGCGTGGCCTCCGGGGTGACGTCGCGCGGCCCGAGCCCGGTGCCACCCGTGGTAAGCACCAGCGCACAGGAGACGTCGTCGCAGAGCCGCACCAACTCGGCTTCGATGGCATCGCGCTCATCGGGCACGAGAGCGGTTTCGGCGATCCAGAACCCTCCGGCTTCCAGCAACGCCGCGACGATCAGCTCCGTCGTCTCGTCAGTCCGTTCGCCGGTCGAACGAGTGTCCGACACCCCGAGGATGCCGACCGCGAAGTCAGCCACCGATCTGCGACATCGACCGTGCCGGCGGGACGAAGCCCGGCTCGTTGACGCGGTGCTTGAGCTCCTTGTGCCACACCGCGTCGCGGATGATGCCTTCGAGCTCTGAGTCCGACGCGCCCGTGCGCAACGGCTCGCGCAGGTCGGTTTCGGTGATCGAGAACAGGCACGTGCGAAGCCGTCCGTCGGCGGTGAGGCGGATGCGGTTGCAGTCGTCGCAGAACGGCTCGGTGACGGGTGAGATGAAACCGATCTCTCCCTGCCCGTCGGCGAACCGATAGCGCCGCGCGGTGCCGCTCGGCGCCCGGCCGATGGCTTCGAGCGGATAGGCGGCGTGGATCAGGTCGCGGACCTCGGCGTTGGGCAGCACCTGGCTCGCGTCCCAGTTGCGGTCGCCGTCCAGCGGCATGAACTCGATGAAGC
>JACCYI010000017.1 GCA_013696535.1 Solirubrobacterales bacterium | reverse complement strand
TTCGACGAGTTCCGCGCGCTGCACGAGGTCTACGGCCATCGCGAGCCGCTGGCCCCGCGGCCGGTCCTCGGCCGCATCCGCCGCGAGGTCGCGATCGACCGGCGGCATGGACGGCTCGACGGGCTCGGCGGCGCGCGCCTCGACGTCGATACCCTCCGCTCGCTGCGCCATCACAGTTCGCGCGCGGTGGCGGCAGCGCTCGGCACGCGGGCCGGAAGTCTGCCGCCCGCCCTCCGGCGCGCTCTCTCCCTCGAGCGTCGCGCCACCTTTGAACCGAGCCACTCGCCATGAACGCCCTCCTCCGCTACCGCCCGGTTCGCCAGGTCCGCTATCTGCTGGCCAACCTCCCGCGTCGCGCGGTCCTGACGTGGCGGTACCACGGACCGCGAGAGTTCCTTGCGCGTGCGGCCCTCTTCCCGCTTCGCGCGACTCCTTTCGCCCGCCGCCTCGGGTTGTCGGCGCGCGCCTCGGATCCGAGCGCCGGTGCGGCGCGATGGTACCGGCGGGAAGGGCGGCCGGTGGCTATCGTCATCCCGACGTTCGGGCCTCCTGGCCTGGTCGCGGACGCCGTGAAGAGCATCCGCCGCACCACCCGCCGCGGCGGCGTGCGCATCATCGTCTGCGACGACGCGAGCGCGGTCGAGCACGTCGCCGGGCTCGAGCGGATCGAGGGCATCGAGCTGATCCGAGGCGAGCGCCAGGCGGGTTTCGCGGCCAACGTCAATCGCGGGCTGCGAGCGGTGCGTCCGGGGGAGGACGTCATGCTGCTCAACTCGGACGTCATCGCCCATCACGGCTGGCTCGAGCGGCTGCAGTACGGCGCGTACCGGGAGCCCACGGTTGGGCTCGTCGGCCCAAAGCTGCTCTACCCGGACGGCACGATCCAATCGGCGGGAACCCTCCGCAACCCGAGCGCCCCCGAGTGGTTCGACCATGCTCATCGCTTCAAGGCGGGCGATCATCCCGAGGCCAACGTCCCCCGGCACGTCCTCGCGATGACCGGGGCCGCGCTCTACGTCAAGGGTTCCGCGCTCGAGCGTCTCGGGCTGCTCGACGAGGCGTACGGCATGGGTTACGAGGACGTGGACTACTGCCTGCGCGCCTGGGAGGCCGGGCAGGGCGTCCTGTACTACCCCTCGGCCAGCCTCACCCACCTTGAGTCAAGGACCCGCGGGATGGTGCAGGGGCAGCGTGAGCTCGCGTCCCAGCGGCGGTTCTGGTCGCGCTGGGGAGCCTGGCTCGACGACCGGCCGGTGCGCGCGCCCGACGGTGGGCTGCGAATCATTTACGTCACCGAGGACACCGGCATCGGCGGCGGGCACCGCAACGTCTTCCAGCACCTCAACAGCCTCGCCGAGCGCGGCCACCACTGCGAGTTGTGGTCGCTCGGCGAGCGGCCCGGCTGGTTCGAGCTCGACGTGCCGGTTCGCAGCTTTGAGGACTACGGTGCGCTGATCGGGGCGCTCGACGGTGAGGAGGCGATCAAGGTCGCAACCTGGTGGAACACCGCTGCGCCCGTGTGGCGCGCTTCGGTGCGCCGCGGCATCCCCGTCTACCTCGTGTCGGACATCGAGACGAGCTACTACGCCGAGGATCACGGGGTCCACGCGGCCGTGCGCGCCTCCTACCAGCCGGAATTCCGCTTCCTGACGATCTCCGGATGGGTGGCCGGCCAGCTCCGCGGCATGGGCATCGAGCCGACCATCGTCTCGTGCGGCCTCGAGCTCGACCGCTTCGTCCCGCTCGATCGCGAGCGCCATTCAGCGGCGATCCTCGCGCTCGGGCGCTCCAACCCCCTCAAGAACTTCCCCCTGACCGCCGAGGCGTTCAGGCGGCTGCCGGAACCACGCCCGGAGCTGTGGCTGTTCGGCATCGAGCCTGCGCTGGGTGAGCCGCTCGGCGCCAAGTACCGCGTCGCGCCAGACGACGTCGAGGTCAACGAGCTGCTCAACACGGCCACCGTCTTCGTGCAGACCTCGCGGCACGAGGGCTTCTGCCTCCCGATCCTCGAGGCGATGGCGACCGGGATTCCCGTCGTCTGCACCGACGCCCACGGCAACCGGGACTTCTGTCGCGACGGAGAGAACTGCCTGATGCCGGCCGCCGAGCCCGCGGCGGTCAGCCAGGCCATCGAGCGGGTGCTGGCCGAGCCCGAGCTGCGCGCGCGGCTATCGGCCGCCGGGCTCGAGACCGCGGCGGCGAACGACTGGAGCCATCGGGTGGACGAGCTGCAGCGGTTTTTCGAGGGAGTAGCGGCTCGGAAGTCCGCTGTCACGGGCTGATGCGCGTCGCCTTCCTCGTCGCTGAGCTGGGGCGCTCGGGCGGGATGGAGGTGATCCGCGAGTACGCCCGCCGGCTCGACGACGCGGTGCTCGTGGTCTGCTCCGGCGAGCCACCGTCGGCTGTCGAGGGCGGGCTGACGGTACGGAGGCTCGCGGAGATGGAGGACGAACCGCCCGTGGACGTTGCCATCGCCACGTGGTGGACGACGACGGAGGCGCTCTGGAAGCTGCGAGCCGGCCGCCGGGCGGTGCTGCTGCAGGGCCAGGACTTCGCCTACTACCGTGACGACGAGCCATCCGACCGGCTCGGCGCGCAGGCGGTCTTCGATCTTCCGGTCGACTGGCTGGCCGTGTCACCGCACCTGGCTCGCTTTGTCGAGCTGCTCAGACCCGGCGCGAGCGCGCATCTCGTTCCGCCCGGAATCGACAAGACGGTGTTCTCGATCGCGCCGGTGCGTCGGGCGGCAGGTGAGCCGCTGCGCGTGCTCGTGGAGGGCCAGCCGACGCTGTGGTTCAAGGGCATCACGGAATCGATCGCCGCCGTGCGCGGGATGAGCCTGCCCGCGTCCGTGACGCTCGCGGCCGCCGAGCCGGGTCCGGCGGCGCGCGACTCCGGCGCCGATCGCGTGATCGGTGGCCTGGACTCAGAGGGCATGGCCGCCCTGTACGCCGAGCATGACGTGCTCCTCAAGCTGTCGCGCTTCGAGGGCCTCGGCCTGCCGGTGCTGGAAGGCTTCCACACAGGACTGCCCTGCGTGGTGACCCCGTTCGGCGGGATGGACGGGGTGGTCGAGCACGGGATCAACGGGCTCGTGGTGGGCTTCGA
>JACCYI010000381.1 GCA_013696535.1 Solirubrobacterales bacterium | reverse complement strand
ATCCTGGGCCGGGCGGGTGGGCGGCGATCGTCGTGCCCGCCGACGATGAGCCACCCGTGGAGCGCTCGGGCGGTGAACGGGACACCACGAACAACCGCATGGAGCTCACCGCCGCAATCGAAGGGCTCAGGTCGCTGCAAGCCGGATCGCGAGTATGCGTGATCACCGACTCCCAGCTGATGCTCAACTCGATGACCAAGTGGCTTGCGGGCTGGCGCAGGAAGGGCTGGAAGACGGCGAGCGGCTCGCCCGTGAAGAACCGCGATCTGATCGAGGCGCTCGACGCGGAGGTCAACCGTCACGAGTCCTTGCGCTGGCACTGGGTCCGCGGCCACGAGATGGGCGCCAGCCATGCGCACAAGGTACTCAACCTCCGTGCCGATCAGCTCGCCGTCGAGGCGTCGGCGGCCGCCAGATCGGCCGGGTAGGACCCTCGGATCGAAGGCGCGTCAAAGGCACCGGGAAAGGAATATGGTGCAGCCTGACGAAAGCTCCGGGTGGCTTGCCGCTACGCCGGAGTGTCGCGGCTGACAATCAACCCGAGGAGATCTCGTGAACACTCGCACCATCGCCATCGTGGCGCTCGTCATTGCTGTGATCGTGGTTCTGCTCCTCGTCCTGTAGTCCATCCGTCCGTCCTCTCGCCGGCGTGCCGCCGGCGAGTGGCGGCGGCGTTCGGTTTATACTCCTGGCCGAGCCGGTGCCGACGAGCACGGACGCGACGCAGTCGCCGGCAGTCTTAGTTCCTCGTCAGGAGTTTGATCCGTGCCGCGAAGCACCCCTAGTCGTTCGTCTGAGCGGGCGGACCCGATGCGCCGTCGTCGCTTCAGGCTCGGACTCGTCGCCGGATTGCTGGCGCTCCTCGCTGCGATCATTCTCGTGGCCCCTTCGGTCGAACCCGCGATCGCCGGCCCGAACGAGTGCAGCGATCAGATCGACAACGACGCAGACGGGCTGATCGACCAGCTCGACCCAGGGTGCCGCGGGCGCTTGGACTTCGGAGAGGCCGACGGTCGACAGCTCGATCCGACGCCGACGCCCACTCCGACACCGACACCGACGCCCACTCCGATACCGACACCGACACCGACCCCTGATCCCACGCCCAAGCCAACCCCCGCTCCGACGCCCAAACCCACCCCGGCGCCTCCGCCGGCCGCAAGGTCCGCGTGCTCTGACGGACGCGACAACGATGGCGACAAGAAGGTCGACTCCTCTGACCCTGGATGCAGTAGGAGTAGCGACAACGACGAGGCCGATCCGCCCAAACCGCCCAAGCCACAGTGTTCGGACGGCAAGGACAACGACAAGGACGGCCTCAGGGACCTCAAGGACCCCGGGTGCGGGTCCGCAGCTGACAACGATGAGCAAAACTCCGCACCCGCCGCCGCGCCGACGCCCGGGCAAGCCGCTCAATGTGCTGACGGCCTGGACAATGACAAGGACGGCAAGATCGACGCGGGCCAGGACCCGGGATGCCCGACCAGCATCGACAACGACGAGACCGACCCGCCCACTCCGTCGGCCGCAACCCCACCCGCCGGTCAGGTGTTCGGCTTCACCGGCTCCTCGACCCCGCCACGCCGGGCTGCGGGCCTGCTGGCGCCGTTTCCCGTCGTCCGGATCAGCGGGCGGATCTACCGCACGCGCGTGCTCGTCAAACTGCTCACGGTTCGCGCCCCTGCGGGCGCCATGATCTCCGTGAACTGCAAGGGATCGGGGTGCGGTCGCTCCTCGCAGCGCCTCAGGACGCGTTCAAGCCGTGTAAACCGCCGCCTGCGCCGCTTCGAGCGGACGCTCCGTGCGGGAACCGTGCTGGAGATCCGCGTCTACAAGCCCGGCATGATCGGCAAATACACGCGCTTCACGGTGCGCCGGGCGAAGCTCCCGGGTCGCTCGGACCGCTGCCTGAGCCTGAACCATCGGCGCGCTCGCTCCTGTCCCGGCGGCTGACCTGGCGCGTGGAGGGTAAGCACCCGGACGCTTTGACCCGTCCGCCCGACTAGTCCCCTGGGGCCGCGGGCACGTGAGAGTAAGCCACCGGTGCTGAAGGGGGGGGCGCTCCGGTTCTGGCTTGAGCTCGGGTCGTCCTCCCCGCGCACGCACAGAGGAGCCGTCGATGCCGGAGCTGCTGTCGGAGAAGGTACGGGCCACCACGCTGAAGATGACCCGCGTGATGTTCCCGCACGATGACCTGCCGGACGAGGCCTACGACAAGGTCGTACGTCAGTTGGAGGCAGATGCGCACGGTGACGAGTCGGTTCTCGCGACCATCGAGCTGGGAGTCACCCAACTCGACGATCCGCGGCCCTTCTCAGAGCTCGAAGCCGACGCGCAGCTCGAGATTCTCAAGCGATCCGAGGCGGCCGAGTCCCCGTTCTTCAAGCTCGTGCACGCCACCGCGGTCGTCGAGCTCTACGATAACCCGCTCGTGTGGAAGGCCTTCGGATACGAGGGCCCGGCGGTGCACCTCGGCGGCTACGTCGACCGGGGCTTCGACGATCTAGCCTGGCTGCCCGACCCGCCGCTGCTCTCGCCCGAGTACGCCAAGACCATTCAGGAGGCCTGACCCCATGCCGCGTTTCCGTTTCGATGACGACGAGGTCGTCGTCATCGTCGGC
>JACCYI010000373.1 GCA_013696535.1 Solirubrobacterales bacterium | reverse complement strand
GCTTCGAGGAACCAGCGATCGTGGGCGACGAGGACCACGGCGGCGTCGATGGTCTGGAGGCGCTGCTCGAGCCACTCGAGCGAGGCGATGTCGAGGTGGTTCGTGGGCTCGTCCAACAGCAGCAGGTCGGGATCTCCTGCGAGCGCTCGTGCGAGCGAGGCACGCGTGAGCTCCCCGCCCGAGAAGGTTCCGAGATCACGGTCGAGATCCGCGTCGCCGAAGCCCAGGCCGTTGAGCTGGGCGGTGACCCCGTCGCGCCAGTTGTACCCGCCCGCGTGCTCCAGCTTGGCCTGCGCGCGGGCGTAGGCCTCGAGGGTCGGCTCCCCGACGTCGCCCCCGGCCATGCGCTCCTCGAGATCGGCCAGCCGCCCCTCGATCTCGAGCAGCTCCGCGCACCCGGTGAGCACGTAGGCCCGCAGCGTCATCCCCCGCTCGCGGGGAGGCCGCTGGTCATGGAGCGCGATCCTGGTCTGCTTGGCAAAGGAGAGCTCTCCTCCGTCGATCGAGGTCTCCCCCGCCAGCATCCGCAGAAGCGTGGTCTTGCCCGAGCCGTTGCGGCCCGAGAGGGTTAGCCGCTCGCGGCGCTCGAGCTTGAACGAGACGCCGCGCAGGAGAGGCTCTCCGGCCATGTCCTTGGAGAGATCCGAGGCGATGCAGACAGCCATGCCATCGAGGGTAGACTGCGCCCGATGCGCGCTGCCCTCTGCACCCTTCTCACCGCCGCCGTCTTCCTCGCCCTGATGGCGCCGGTGGCGTTCGCGCAGGCCGTCAACGGCAACGACGGCGGGGAGGGCTGGTGGGGTGAGACCAACGACAAGGTGGTCACCAACTTCGGCTTCGCGCTGATCGCCTTCTTCCCGCTCTTCATCTTCGTGATGAGCATCCTCCAGTGGCGCCTGGACAAGCGCAAGGACCGGCGCAAGGCGGCTGCGAAGGCTCGCGCCGGCCGCGCCGGCCTGCGCGGCGGCTGGTAGCGGAACGCTTTCTCCTCTTCTTCACACCTGTCACCGTCCGCTCCGTCAGGATGCCGGATGCGAGATCCCTCCTCGTGACCCCGGCGCGACCCCGATACTCCCCGTTCGGGGTCGTGCTGTTTAAGGGCACGGTCCGGCGCTACGAGGCGGATAGGCTGCGCGCTCGCGGGTGACTCACGGTTTGGAGGAGAGAGACTAGACGTACTTCGTCACGGGCGCGACGGGCTTCATCGGCCGCCATCTCGTCGAGCGGCTGCTCGAGCGCGAGGGCGACGTCCACGTGCTCGTGCGCGAGGGATCCGCCGAGAAGCTCGACCGCCTGCGCGAGGGCTGGGCGCGCTTCGGTGACCCTGGTCGCGTCAAGCCGGTCCTCGGGGACCTCACCGAGCCAGGCCTCGGCGTCTCCGATTCCGACCGGGACTCACTCGAAGGCCGGATCGATCATTTCTTCCACCTCGCGGCCATCTACGACATGACGGCGGACGCGACGAGCAACGCGCTGGTCAACGTCGGCGGCACCCAGAATGCCGTGGACCTGGCCAACGCCCTCGGCGCCACCACCCTGCACCACGTCTCCTCCATCGCGGCCGCCGGGACGTACGAGGGCCACTTCACGGAGGACATGTTCGACGAGGGACAGAAGCTCGACCATCCGTATCACCGGACCAAGTTCGAGTCCGAGAAGATCGCGCGCGAGCGCACTGCGGGGGCCTGGCGGGTCTACCGGCCCGCGATCGTCGTCGGGCACTCCCAGACCGGCGAGATGGACAAGATCGACGGGCCGTACTACTTCTTCAAGGCGATCCAGAAGGCGCGCGCCGCGCTGCCGAGCTGGTTCCCGCTGGTGGGGATCGAAGTCGGCAAGACGAACATCGTCCCGGTCGACTACGTCGCCGCGGCACTCGACCACATCGCCCACCGGCCCGGCCTGGACGGCCAGGCGTTCCACCTCGTCAACCCCAGGGCCCAGCGCACGGGCGACGTCCTGAACACCTTCGCCCGCGCTGGTCATGCGCCGGTGATGGCGCTGCGAGTGGACAAGAAGATGACCGACATGCTGCCGAAGGGCGTGTTGAGCTATGCGATGAAGCTCCCGGCGCTGAAGGGAGTGCGCCGGACGCTGCTCGCCGATCTCGGGATCCCCGACTCGGTGATCGGCTACATCGGGCTGACCGCCACCTTCGACGCTCGCGACACCCAGCGCGCGCTCGCGGGCTCCGGCATCGAGATCCCTGAGCTTTCGGATTACGCATGGCGGCTGTGGGACCACTGGGAGCGCCACCTCGACCCGGATCTGCACAAGGACCGGTCATTCGAGCACGCGATAAACGGCCGGACCGTGGTCATCACCGGAGCGTCGAGCGGGATCGGGCGAGCGGCGGCCCTGAAGGTCGCGGCGGCGGGCGGCATCCCCCTGCTCGTGGCACGCGGTCAGGACAAGCTCGATGAGACCAGAGCCGAGATCGAGACGGCCGGCGGCACCGCCTACGCCTACTCGGCCGACCTCGCGAGCATGGAGGCCATCGACGATCTGGTCGCGCGCATCATGGCCGACCACCCGGCCGTGGACGTCCTGGTCAACAACGCGGGCCGCTCCATCCGGCGTTCGATCGCGCTGTCCTACGACCGCTTCCACGATTTCGAGCGCACGATCCAGCTCAACTACCTGGGCACGATCAAGCTCATCATGGGGCTCCTGCCGCACATGCGTGAGCGCCGGGTCGGACACGTCGTCAACGTGTCCTCGATCGGCGTCCAGACCAGCCCACCGCGCTTCTCTGCCTACGTGGCCTCCAAGTCGGCGCTTGACGCCTTCACGCGCGTCGTGTCCAGCGAGACCATCGGCGACAACGTGACCTTCACCACCATCCATATGCCGCTGGTGCGCACGCCGATGATCGCGCCGACGAAGATCTATGACTCCTTCCCGACCATCTCCCCCGACGAGGCGGGCGACATGATCTGCGAGGCGATCCGGGCGAAGCCCAAGCACATCGGCACCCGCCTCGGAACCTTCGGCGAAGTCGCCTACGCGCTGGCGCCCAAGGCGGTCGACCAGGTCCTCCACATGGCGTACAAGGTCTTCCCAGACTCCACCGCAGCCAAGGGCGACAAGGATCCGGACCAGCGGGCGTCAGGCGAGATGGTCGCGCTCGCCCACCTCATGCGCGGCGTGCACTGGTAGCTGGCGACTGGGTGTCCTGAGTCAGAAGTTCGCGGGCACCTGGCACACGAACTTCCGACTCACGCACTAGAGCCCGGTGAGTGGGTTGATCAGGGCGCCTCGCAGCCGGAGCTCGAAGTGCAGGTGGGGCCCGGAGGAGCGACCCGTCGACCCCACCGTCCCGATCCGGTTGCCCGCGACCACGCACTGACCTGGCCCCACCGCCACAGATGCGAGGTGGGCGTACCAGGTGCTCATGCCGAGGCGATGTGAGATCACCACCAGATTTCCGTAGCCCCCTGAGTCGTAGCCCGCGCTGACCACGCATCCGCGTCCGGCGGCGCCCACCGGTGTGCCGCCGGGCACGGGATAGTCGATTCCCGAGTGCAGCCCAACCC
>JACCYI010000314.1 GCA_013696535.1 Solirubrobacterales bacterium | reverse complement strand
GTGGTGACCAATGCCCACGTGGTCGCCGGTCAGGACGACACCCACGTCTTTGCGGCGGGACGCGGATCGCGGCTTGAAGCATCGGTGGTGTTCTATGACCCTCGCAACGACGTCGCGGTGCTGGCGGTGCCCGGCCTCGGAGCCCCGGCCCTGCAGATGGCCGGCCGCGTCGACCGGGGTGCGTCGGCCGCGATCCTCGGCTTCCCCCGCAACGGCCCCTACGACGTGCGGGCGGGTCGCGTGGGAGCCACGACGACCGTCATCTCCCAGGACGCCTACGGACGAGGGCCGGTGCGCCGCCGGATCGTCGGGCTGCGTGGAACGGTGCGGCCGGGGAACTCCGGCGGTCCGCTGGTCGACTCCTCCGGCCGAGTGGTGGCGACCGTCTTCGCCGCCACCACGTCCCAGCCGCGAGGCGGCTACGGGGTCCCGAACGCGCTCGTACGGCGCGCTCTATCGCGCGCCCGCGAACCCGTATCGACTGGGCCGTGTTCCTGACGGGTGACAACATCGTGAAGAAGGGCCCGGGCCTGTCAGCGTCGTTTTGGGGGCCGCTAGGCTGGCCCGACCAATGAGCCGCATCCTCGTCATAGCCGAGAAGCCCTCCGTGGGCAAGGACCTTGCCGGCGTGCTTCCGGGCCCGTTCACCAAGGGCGAGGGCTACCTGGAGTCCGACTCGCACGTGATCACATGGGCGGTCGGTCATCTCGTGCAACTCGCCGAGCCCGACGAGTACGACCCCAAGTTCAAGAAGTGGAAGATGGCGGACCTGCCGATCGTCCCCGACCGCTTCAAGCTCGTGGTACGCGACGAGCGCTCGCGCAAGCAGATGAGCGTGATCACCCGTCAGCTCAAGCGCGACGATGTCGAGAGCGTCGTCAACGCTTGTGACGCCGGGCGTGAAGGCGAACTCATCTTCGCCTACGTCTTCGAGAAGGCGGGGGCCTCCAAGCCCGTACAGCGACTGTGGCTCTCGTCCATGACCAAGAATGCGATCCGAACGGCGTTCGGCGACCTGCGGCCCAGCGAGAGCACCGCCCGGCTGGAGCAGGCCGCGAGGTCGCGCTCCGAGGCGGACTGGATCGTCGGCATGAACGCGACGCGCGCGGCCACCATCCGCTTGCGGTCCTCGTTCGACGGCGCCGTCTCACTCGGGCGGGTGCAGACCCCGACGCTGGCGATCGTGGCTCGGCGCGAGGAGGAGATCAAGGCGTTCAAGCCCGAGCCGTACTGGCTGGTCGACGCGCGCTTCGAGCCGACTTCCGGCGCCGCCGACCGCGCGTACGCCGGCCGGTTCCACCAGGGCGCCAAACCGCGCCTGGCCACCGCTGGGGAGGCCGAGGCAGTCGTCGCGGCCGTCACGGATCAGATCGGCGAGATCACCAAGGTCGAGACCACGGAGCGCCGCGAGCGCGCGCCGATGCTCTACGACCTCACCACTCTGCAGCGAGAGGCCAACACCCGCTACGGCTTCTCCGCGCGGCGGACCCTGTCGGCTGCGCAGCGGCTCTATGAGGAGCACAAGGCGCTGACCTATCCGCGCACGAGCTCGCGCTTCCTCACTTCGGACATGGTGGCTGAGATCAAGCCGATCGCAGAGCTCGTGGGCGCCCGCTCGGAGTACGCTGCGGGTGCGCGCTACGTCACCGGCCTCGACCTTTTACCCCTGCAGCGCGTGGTCGACGACTCGAAGGTCGCCGATCACCACGCGATCATCCCCACGCGCTCCGAGCACAAGCTCGAGAAGATGAGCGACGATGACCGCCGGGTGTACGACATGGTCGCCAGGCGTTTTCTCGCGGTCTTCCACCCTGAAGCCGTCTTCGAGCAGACCCGCTTGGAGACGACGGTGACGGCGCACGTCTTCCGCACCAGCGGAAAGGTCCTGCTCGTGCCGGGCTGGCGCGGGGTGTACGGCGAGGGATTGGAGAGCGGGGAGCAGGGCCCGGACGCCGAGGACTCAGGTTCGGAGCAGCAACTGCCCAAGCTCGAGCGCGGCGAGGCCGCGGCGGTCCGCAAGGTCGAGTCCGCCGCCAAGGAGACCAAGCCGCCGCGCCGCTACACGGACGCGTCGCTCCTCGGCGCGATGGAGACGGCGGGCCGGCTCGTGGACGACGACGAGCTGCGTGAGGCCATGAAGGATTCGGGGATCGGCACGCCGGCGACCCGGGCGGCCATCATCGAGCGATTGATCTCCGTCGGCTACGTCGAGCGGGACGGCCGCTCGCTGGTGGCGACCGAGAAGGGCTTGAACGTGATCCGCCTGCTGGACGGCCATGCATTGACCTCGCCGGGGCTGACCGGCGATTGGGAGCACCGCCTCGCGCGCATCGAACAGGGCGAGGAAGAGCGCGAGGTGTTCATGGGTGACATCGCCAAGTTCGCCGGCGCCACGGTGGAGACCCTCGACGAAAAGCTCAAGGACGTCAGGATCCCGCGAGCCAACCTTGGGCCGTGTCCCGTCTGTGGGCATGACATCATCGAGAATCGGAAGGGCTATTCCTGCTGGTCCCGGGAGGATCCGGGATGCGGGTTCGTCATCTGGAAGGCGAAGGCCGGTAAGACGCTTCCGCCCGCGATCGTGCGCGAGCTCATCGCGACGAGCCGCACCGAGAAGCCGGTCACGGGCTTCAAGGGCAGGTCAGGTCGCTCCTTCCGGGCGCGGCTCGCTCTCACGCAGACCGAGGAAGGCCGCTGGCGCGTCGAATTCGACGAGCCGTGGGCGAAGGAGGGGGCCAAGCCGCCCGAGGGGGACGACGACCCGGCCGCCGCGGACGCGGCGAGGGCCGCCCCCGACAAGCCGGACGAGGCCGTCGAGCCCGCCGCCGCCTGAGTCGGAAGCGCGCCGGCCCGCGCTCCTGAGGACTACGGTCCGCCCGCGCGCCGCTCACGCTCCACGTCTTCTGGAGCCGTGAAGACGGCAGCCACGAAAGATGTCACGCGATCGAGAGCCCTGGAAAGCCAGCTGCCTCGGCCGGCTGGAGTGGTTCGAGTCGCCGGCGTCACCGACTTCTCAACGGCCGGCGCCGCAGCCAGTACTTCTTCGCAATCGGGCCCTTGGTACCCGCGTGGCGACCAGGTCACGTAGAGGGCGCTGCACTCGAGTGCCTCCACCACTCGCCCCGCAAGGGCCAGCTCGGCTTCGGAATGCTCCGTGGGCAGGTAGACGGTCGGCATGGCGGACTCCTCGAAGGGGCGACAGGCACGCACAGTACCGGCGCCACGGCCGCCTGCCAACGACCATCGGCTGATGGTGTGCGCAGCCAAGCCGTCGGGTGCGCGCGCAAAGCTGTGGGGCCCGTGCCGCTGACTCTGATCACCGGGCCCGCCAACGCCGCAAAGGCGGGCGCCGTCCTCGAGCGATTCCGCGCCGCTCTGCCGCGCGAGCCCCTGCTCGTGGTCCCGACTTCGGCCGACGTGGAGCACTATCAGCG
>JACCYI010000296.1 GCA_013696535.1 Solirubrobacterales bacterium | reverse complement strand
CGCTCGGGCGGAGCGACGAAGTTCTCGCTCGGTCGCATGATCCGCTTCGCGATCGACGGGGTGGCGTCGTTCTCGCACGTCCCGCTTCAGATCGCGACGCTGCTGGGCTTCGTCTTCGCGGCGCTGGCCCTGGCGCTGGTCCCGTTGACGGTCGTGGCCCGCTACGCCGGCATCTACGAGCGCGGGGTGCCGTCCGTCCTGTTCGCCGTTTTCTTGATCGGCGGGATCCAGCTCATGACCCTCGGCGTGATCGGCGAGTACGTGGGGCGGATCTACGACGAGGTCAAGAAGCGGCCGCTGTACGTGGTCAAGAAGGACCTGAGCGCCCCGCCCGATGATTCCGCGCCATGAAGGTCTGCGTCATCGGAGGCGGCGTGGCGGGGCTGGTCTGCGCGTTCCGGCTCACGCAGGCCGGGCATGCGTGTGACGTCTACGAGCGCTGGCCGGGTCTCGGCGGACAGGCGGCGACCTTCGACCTGGGAGGCGGCGCGCGCCTGGAGCGCTACTACCACCATCTGTTCACGAGCGACAAGGAGATCGTGGCGCTCTGCGACGAGCTCGGACTGGGCGACGAGCTCGAGTGGCGGCCCTCGTCGGTCGCGTTCTTCCTGGACGGGCGGTCCTGGCCGTTCACCGGGCCGCTCGATCTCCTGAGATTCG
Organism: Solirubrobacterales bacterium; assembly: GCA_013696535.1. The sequence continues at coordinate 2,936 of JACCYI010000296.1, read as the reverse complement.
CGCCACTGTCGGTGCGCGGGCGGCTTCGGATGGGGGTCGCCGTGCTGCGCCTCCAGCGAGCGGCCGGCGGCGGCGTGGGCCCCTACGAGGGTGAGACCGCCGCGACATGGGTGAGGCACGAGATGGGCGTCGAGGCGTGGGACAAGGTCTGGGGGCCGCTTCTGCGTGGAAAGTTCGGCTCGCGAGCGGAGGACGTCGCGATGTCCTGGCTCTGGAACAAGCTCACCATGCGGCGCCAGCTCAAGGGCCGCGAGGCGCGGGTGGAGCTGCTGGGGTATCCCCGGCGGTCGTTCGAGCCGATCTTCGAAGCGCTCGTGTCCCGCATCGAGGCTGGCGGTGGGCGCGTACTCGTCGATCGCCCGGTGGTGTCCGTGGCGCCCGGCTTCGAGGTGAAGACAGGGGCGGCGGGCTCGTGGCGGCGTGGCCACTCGCCTGAGGCGTTCGACGTCGTGGCCGGGGAGGTCCAGCGCTATGACGCGGTGGTGGCGACCGTGCCGAATCCGGTGCTGCGCGACGTGTTGTCCGACGAGCTGGCCGCGTCGATGGGAGCGGCGCACCGCGAGTGGCTCACGCGGGTCGAGTACCACACCGCCGTGTGCTTGCTGCTCGAGATCGACCGTCGCTTCTCCCCGTTCTACTGGACGAACAACGCCGAGCCGGGCGTACCCTTCCTGGGCCTGATCGAGCATACGAACCTGGTCGAGCCCGACCACTACGGCGGCCGGCGGTTCCTCTACGTCGCCAACTACGTCTCGGCGGACGACCCGCTCGTGGAGCTGGACGCCGACGCGTTGCTCGGGCACTACACGCCGGGGCTGCGGGCGGTCCGGCCCGACTTCTCCCCGGACTGGATACGGACGCGCTGGCTCTTCCGGGAGCCGGCCGCTCAGCCCATCGTCACGGTCGGCTACGGCGCGCAGATCCCGCCGCTGCGCACCGACGTGCCGGGACTCGTCCTGGCCAACACGACCCAGATCTACCCTGAGGACCGTGGGACGAACTACTCGGTTCGCCTTGGTGCCGACGCGGCGGCGGCGCTCCTCAAGCTGCCACCATCCCTGGCGCCATGAACCGGCTCCCCACCCGCCTCGACGGTCCCGTGCTGCTCGCTCCTGACATCCACGGTGACGCGCGCGGGTTCTTCACGGAGACCTTCCGCGAGGACGTGTGGGCGGCGCAGGGGGTCACCGGCCCGTTCGTCCAGGACAACCACTCGCGGTCCGGGCGCGGGACCCTGAGGGGCATCCATTTCCAGACCTCACCCGGGCAGGGAAAGCTCGTGCGGGTGGCGCAGGGGCGGGTGTTCGACGTGATCGTGGACCTGCGGCGCGGATCGAGCACCTTCGGAGAGTGGGAATCCTTCGAGCTCGACGACCTGGGAGCCCATCAGCTCTGGATCCCGGTGGGCTTCGGTCATGGGTTCTGCGTGCTCTCAGAGACCGCCGACTTCATCTACAAGTGCACCAGCTACTACGACCCGGCGACGGAGGCGGGAATCAGGTTCGACGATCCCGAAGTGGGGGTCGAGTGGCCGCACGACCTCGAGCTCAACTACTCCGAGCGCGATCGCCTCGCTCCCACCCTGCGAGAGATGACTGCCAACGGCGGCTAGGCTCAGCGTCGTGCTCGACGCTCCCGCTGTGTCCGTCCAGGCGGTTTCCAAGGAGTTTCGCCTTCCGCACGAGCAGGTCCACACGCTCAAGGAGCGCGCGCTGCACCCCTTCAAACGCAGCGGCGAGGATCGCTTCCAGGCGCTCGAGGACGTCACCTTCGACGTCGCTCCGGGTGAGTTCTTCGGGATCGTCGGACGCAACGGCTCGGGCAAGAGCACGCTCCTGAAGTGCCTGGCCGGCATCTACAGGATCGACCGAGGCGCGATCCGGATGCGTGGCCAGCTGTCGACGTTCATCGAGCTCGGCGTCGGCTTCAACGCCGACCTGCCGGCCCGGGACAACGTGCTGATCAACGGCATCATGCTCGGCCTGACACCGCGCGAGGCACTGCGCCGCTTCGATCGCATCATCGATTTCGCCGAGCTCCAGGAGTTCGTCGACCTCAAGCTCAAGAACTACTCGTCGGGCATGCACGTGCGCCTCGCGTTCAGCGTGATGAGCCACGTCGACGCCGACATCCTGCTGATCGACGAGGTACTCGCCGTCGGCGACGCCTCCTTCCAGCAGAAGTGCTTCGACGTGTTCCAGCGCCTCAAGGACGAGGGCAAGACGATTCTCTTCGTCACGCACGACATGAGCGCGGTCACCCGCTTCTGCGACCGCGCGGTGCTCTTGGAGCGCGGGCGCGTCCAGCTGATCGACGAGCCCGACCTGGTGGGCGCCCGCTACATGCAGGCCAACTTCGACCGTGGCGGGGACGGCGGCGCGACCACTGGGGAGGACGAGCCGGGACGGATCGGCGACGGCTCCGCCGAGATCACCGACGCCTGGTTCGAGGTCGACGACTCCCGCACCGAAGTGCTGCCGCAGGGGAGCTCCTGCACCGCCTGCGTGCGAGTGCGCTTCCACGCATCGGTGGCGGAGCCGGCGATCGCGATCCTCATCGAGAACGACCGCCACGACCCCCTGTGGGCGATCTCCAATGAGGACGGCGACGCGATCACCGGTTCGCACGAAGCGGGGGACGAGGCCGTGTTCTCCGTGCTCTTTGACAACGTCTTCACCCCCGGCCGCCTGTTCCTCACGCCGTGGATGGTGCACGCCGGAGGCGGTCGGATCATCGACCGACGCCCGCGCATCGCCTCCGGAGTCGTGACCGCGGTCCATCGGTCGGGCGGCTTGGTCGACCTCCCCCACGCGATGCGCTACGAGCGCACCGCAAGAGCCCCGGCATGAGCGCCGGTCGCGCCCCGCTCATCTCCGGGCCCTCCGCGCTGGGCGGGAGCCCGCGGCGTTTCGCGTACCTTGCCGTCACCCTTGCCG
>JACCYI010000227.1 GCA_013696535.1 Solirubrobacterales bacterium | reverse complement strand
CGCCAGGACCTGGCCGTGACGGTGGCCGATGAGGTCACGGCGGCCGAGGTACTCGCCGTGGTCCGGACCGCCGGGGGCTCGCTGCTGGCTTCGGCCGAGGTCTTCGACGTCTTCCGCGGCGCCCAGGTTGGGGAGGGACGGTCCTCGCTCGCGCTGCGGCTCGAGTTCCGCGCCCCTGACCGGACTCTGACCGACGCGGAGGTCGCTGGCCGGCGACAGAAGATCGTGAGTGCGCTGGGCCAGAAGCTGGGGGGTGAGCTGCGTGGCTGAGGCGCCGACCGTCGCGGTGCTCGGCGCCGCGGGATACGCGGGGGCCATCGCCTCCGCCCTGCTGCACAGGCATCCCGGCTTCGATCTGGCCCACGTCACCGCGCGGTCAGACGCCGGCCGGCGCCTGGACGATCTGCACCCTCGCTCGCGCGTCCCTCTCGAGCTCGAGGCCTTCGATCCGGAGCTTCACGGCTCGGTGAACGCCGCGCTCGTCTGCTATCCCCACGGCGCGTCGGCGCCGGCGGTGGCGGAGCTGCGCGACCGGGGCGTCAAAGTCGTCGATCTGTCCGCCGACTTCCGGCTGCGCGACCGCCCGACCTATCAGGAGTGGTACGGCGAGCACGGCGCTCCTGAGCGGTTCGGAACCGCGGTCTATGGTCTCCCGGAGCTGTATCGCGGGGCGCTGGCCGGGGCCGGGCTCGTCGCCAATCCTGGCTGTTATCCGACCGCCGCCATCCTGGGCCTCGCGCCGCTCGCCCGCGCGGGACTGATCGCTGACGTCGTCATCGACGCGAAGTCGGGAGCCTCTGGCGCCGGGCGGGAGCCCACGCACGCGACCCATTACGTGTCCGTCGACGAGAACCTCACGCCGTACAAGGTGGGCGGTCACCGCCACACACCCGAGATCGAGCAGGAGCTCGCGGTCCTGGGCTCCGATACGCCCATCACCTTCACGCCGCACCTCGTCCCGCTCGCGCAGGGGGAGCTCATCTCGGCGTACGTGACGCCGAGCCGTGAAGTGAGTGAGCGCGAGCTCGAGACGCTCTACCGCGACGCCTACGAAACCGAGCCCTGGGTCGAGGTGCGGCGGGGGCCGCCCGGCGTACTGGACGTGCGCGAGACCAACTTCTGCGCGATCTCGGCCCAGCGCGACGCTCGCACGGGCAGGGTCCTCGTCTTCTCGGCGATCGACAACCTGTGGAAGGGCGCGGCCTCGCAGGCCGTGCAGAATCTCAACCTCATGTTCGGCCGGCCCGAGGGCGAGGGGCTCTAGACGATGAGCCCGGACGCATTCTTCACGTCGCGCTGGGTCGACGCTCCGGCCCACGTCCGGCTGGGCGCGGGACTCCCTGCCGGCTTCCGGGCCTCTGGGGTGAAGTGCGGCATCAAGCCGTCGGGTGGCCCGGACCTCGGTCTACTCGTGTCGAGCGAGCCGCAGACCACGAGCGCCGCGCGCTTCACCCGCTCAGGCGTCCTCGCCGCCCCGGTCCTGACCTGCATGGAGCGCTGCGACCTCTCGGCCCTCTCTGCGATCGTGGTCAACTCGGGCAACGCCAACGCCGCCACGGGCCGGCGCGGGCTCGATGAGGCCGCGCGAATGCAGGGCGCGGGCGCCATGGCCGCGGGAGTGCCCGAGACACGGGTCGGCGTGGCCTCGACCGGGGTGATCGGGGTGCAACTCGACGGGCAGCTCATCGTCTCGGGGCTCGTAGAGGCGAGAAGTGAACTCGCGGAATACGGCGACAAGGCCTTCGCGGAGGCCATCCGCACCACGGATGCGTTTCCCAAGCGGGCCTCGCTGGAGGTGGAGCTGCCGTCGGGCACGGTCAAGCTGGCCGCCCAGGCCAAGGGGGCCGGCATGATCTCCCCGCACTTCGCGACGTTGCTGTGCTTCGTCGAGACGGACGCCGCCCTCGAGCCGGAGACGGCCGATCTCCTGCTCGGCGTCTGCGTGAAGCGCTCCTTCGACCGCATCTCGGTCGACGGGCAGCTCTCCACGAATGACTCGGTCTTCCTGCTGGCGTCGGGGGCGAGCGGTGTGGCCGTGACGCCCGAGTCCGAGGACGAGCTGCGTCTGGGGGAGGCGCTCGACGCCCTCCTGCGCCGGCTCGCCCTGCTCATCCTCGCGGACGGCGAGGGTTCCGCGCGGGTCGGTCGCGTGCTCGTCACGGGCGGGGACCCGGACGGCGTGGAGCGGGTGGCACGGGGAGTGGCCAACTCGCCGCTGGTCAAGGCCGCGCTGAACGGCGGTGACCCCAACTGGGGCCGTATCGCCCAGGCGGCCGGGGCGGCGTTGCCCGGCACCGCACCGCTGGCGCTCGACGTCTGGATCGAGGACGTGCAGGTCTGCGGTAGAGGGATGGGATTGCCGTTCGACGCCGGCGCGCTGGCCGAAGCGGTCACCAAGCCGGAGGTCGAGTACGCGATCGGCTTGCCGGGCACCGGCGCCGAAGCCGAGGTCTTCTTCTCGGACCTCTCCCACGAGTACGTGCGCATCAACGCGGAGTACACGACGTGAACGACGCCGCGCTCGAGCCGCGCATCCACACCCTCCTCGAGGCGCTTCCGTACATCCGTGAGTTCCACGGCCGCACGGTGGTGATCAAGTACGGCGGAGCGGCGATGAGCGACCCGGCTCTGCGCGAGGAGTTCGCGCGCGACGTCGTGCTCCTGAAGTACGTCGGACTCAACCCGATCGTCGTGCACGGAGGAGGCCCCGACATCACGCGCTACATGGAGCGCCTGCAGATGCCCGTCGAGTTCGTCAGCGGGCTGCGGGTGTCGGACTCGGACACCGTCGAGATCGCCAAGATGGTCCTCGTCGGGAAGGTCAACAAGGACATCGTGATGCGGTTGAACCGCCACGGCCAGCCCGCGGTGGGTCTATGCGGGGACGACGGCTCGCTCTTCCGAGTGGCGCGAACCACGGCGCCGGGCGGGGTGGACATCGGGCTCGTGGGATCCATCGAGAAGGTCGACACTGGGATCCTCGAGCACATCGCTGCGGACTACATCCCGGTCATCGCCTCCGTGGGCGCGGATCGCGACGGCCTCTCGCACAACGTCAACGCCGACGAGGCGGCCGGCGCCGTCGCCCGTGCCCTCGGGGCCTACAAGGTGATGTTCCTGACCGACGTCGAGGGCTGGCTGCGCGATCCGGCCGACGCTGGATCGGTGATCTCGGAGACCACGGCCGACGAGGTCGAGGCGGCACTCGACGCGGTGGACGGGGGGATGCGACCCAAGCTGCAGGCGTGTCTCGAAGCCATCTACGGCGGCGTGACCTTCGCGCACATAGTGGACGGGCGCGTGCCGCACTCGTTGCTGCTCGAGCTCTTCACGGACGCCGGGATCGGCACAAAGGTGAGGCCCGCCCGATGAGAGACGCGGTGATGGGCAACTACGCGCGCCAGGACATCGAGTTCGTCCGCGGCGAGGGGACGCGACTGTGGGACTCCGAGGGCGCAGAGTACCTCGACTTCCTCAGCGGGATCTCGGTTTGCAACGTCGGGCACTGCCATCCGGCGGTCGTCTCCGCCATCGCCGAGCAGGCCAGCCGGCTCATCCACGTCTCGAACCTGTTCTGGACGGAGCCGATGACCCGGCTCGCGCAGCGGCTCGCCGCCAGCTCTCTGGGCGGCACGGTCTACTTCGCCAACTCTGGCGCCGAAGCCAACGAAGCGGCGCTCAAGCTTGCCCGCAAGGCGCGGCCGCGCGGTTCGTTCGTGGTCGCGCACGGGGGCTTCCATGGACGCACCTACGGCGCACTGTCGGCTACGCCGCAGGAATCCAAGCAGGCGCCCTTCGCGCCGCTCGTCCCGGGCTTCCGCCCGACGGCCTTGGAGGGGCTGGCGGCGGCGGTGGACTCTCAGACCGCCGCGGTCTTCATCGAGCCGATCCAGGGTGAGTCGGGAGTCCATCCGCTGCCGGCCGAGGTCCTCACGGACGTACGCGCCGCCTGTGACGAGCACGGCGCGCTGCTGATCTTCGACGAGGTTCAGACCGGCATGGGGCGGACGGGCACACTCTGGGCGTACGAGCAGACGGGGGTACGGCCAGACGTCATGACCGTGGCCAAGGCGCTTGGCGGCGGCCTGCCGATCGGCGCGCTGATCGCCTCGCCCGACTACGCCGAGACGTTCGCTCCGGGGGACCATGGCTCGACCTTCGCCGGCGGCCCGGTGGCGGCTGCCGCGGCGCACGCGGTGCTCGACCTGGTGCTGGAGCCGGGGTTCCTCGAGCGAGTGCGGTCGAGCGGGGAGCTCCTGGCGGAGGGCCTGCGAGAGCTGCCCGGGGTGCTGGCGGTCCGCGGCCGCGGGTTGATGGTGGCCGTCGACGTCTCGGGAGACGCTCCGTCGCTCGTGCGGCGCGCCCTTCTCGAGCAGAAGCTGGTCCTCAACGCCACGGGACCGGGGACGATCCGCTTCCTGCCGCCGCTGGTGGTCTCTGAGCCCGAGATCTGCGAGGCGCTCCGCCGGCTTGGCCGCGTCATCGGCTGAATCGCCCGGCCGCCGCGACGCGCTCTGACATCGACGTGCGACGCGCGGACTTCGACTGGCTGGCGTCGACGCGCGAGGCCTTCTGCCGACTCCGCGCCCCAGCACCCAGTCGATCCAGGACGGGCGCCCCGAACCGCTGAAGTCCACGATGTACCCTCGGGGCATGGCCCGAGTCCCGCCTCTGACGGAGCCGGTCCTCCACGAATCGGATGGGGGCCGACGGCCATGAAGATCGGCACCTCGCTCTTCCTGGTCGCGATCGGCCTGATCCTCGCCTATGCGGTGGACTTCGAGGTCCCCGGCCTCGAGGTCTCGACGCTCGGGGCGATCCTCTTCCTCGTCGGCGTGCTCGGTCTGATAGTCACCGTCGGGCTGGAGGTGGCCGCTCGCCGAGCGCACCGCCCGCTGCGACCGCGGCCACAGCCACAGCCACGTCGCGAGCCCGCGCGTCGCGATACCTACGACCCGGTGATCCCACTTCCGGCCCGCCCGCGGGACCCCGCGCGAGAAGCGACGCAGGTGCTTCGCGAGCCCGGCGAGGACGAGACGCGTAGGCTACCCCGCCGATGACCGACGAGCCGTCTCACGATCCCAACGTCCATACCGAGGTCCGCCGGGTCGCCGATCCCTCGTCGACGCGCGTCGCGGGCTATCTGGCGCAGCCCGAGGAGGTCTCGCGAGTCCTCCTGCTGTACTCGGGCGGGCTGGACACGAGCGTGATGCTCAAGTGGATCCAGGACGAGTACGAGGCCGAGGTAGTGGCCCTCACGGTGAACCTGGGCCAGCCCGGCGAGGACTACGAGGTGGTCAAGGGCAAGGCCCTGCGGCTCGGTGCGCTCGACTGCCACGTGGTGGACGCGCGCGCGGAGTTCGCTCGCGAGTACGTCGCACCCGCGATCCGTGCGAACGCCAACTACGGCGACGGCTATCCCCTCTTCACCGCCCTCGGCCGCCCGTTGATCGCCAAGCTGGCCGTCGAGTACGCGCGCAGGACCGGTTGCGACACGGTCGCGCACGGCTGCACGGGCAAGGGCAACGACCAGGTGCGCATCGAGGCCACCATCGCGACGCTGGCGCCCGAGCTCAAGGTCATCGCGCCCGTGCGCTCCTGGCAGATGGGCCGCGACGAGGAGATCGCATATGCCCGCGAGCACGGCATCCCGGTCAAGGGCGGCACGGAGTCGGCGCCCTATTCGATCGACGACAATCTCTGGGGCCGGTCTTCGGAGGGCAGGTGGATCGAGGATCTCTCGCACGCCCCGGACGATGACGTCTTCCAGCTCGTGACCCGGCCGGAACTCGCGCCCGACGAGCCGCAGTTCGTCACGCTCGAATTCGAACGCGGCCTGCCGGTCGCGATCGACGGCGAGCGGCTCGATCTGGTGGCTCTGCTCGACCGGGCGGCGCAGATCGGTTGCCGGCACGGCGTCGGGATCGTCGACCACATCGAGGACCGCATCGTCGGGCTCAAGGTCCGCGACATCTACGAGGTCCCCGCCGCTGCGCTCATTCTCAGGGCTCATTCCGAGCTCGAGCGGCTCTGCGGCACCATCCACCAGAACCAGTTCAAGCCGCGACTCGACCAGCAGTGGGCCTACCTGGTCTACGCCGGGCTGTGGTGGGAACCGCTGCGCACCGATCTCGAGGCCTACATCTCCCACGTGAACGAGCGTGTCACGGGCTCGATCGGCCTCAAGCTGTACAAGGGGTCCGTCCGGGTCGTCACGCGCGAGAGCCCGAATGCCGTCTACGACGCCTCGCTGGCCTCCTTCGCGCAGTCGGGCGGTCTGTTCTCCCAGCACGCATCGCCGGGCTTCATCGAGATCTGGTCCCTGCAATCGCGCATGGCGTACCGTCTGCGCGAGTCGACCGAAGGATAGGAAATGCTCTACACGCTGCTCGGAAAGCTCGTCTGGTGGATCGCCAAGATGTTCCTGCGTCGGAAGTACGGTCCGACCTACCTGCCCAAGCCCGTGGTCGCCGGCGGACTCGTCGCCCTGATGATCGGCCTTCTGGTTCTGCTCGGCCGCCGCGACGACTCCTCGGCGTAACCTGGGCCGCCGCCGGCTCTGACACGATGGCGGAGCGATGGAGATGCTGCCCTCGGAGATTCCCGGCCTGACGGTCGAGACGGTGGAGTGGCTGCCCGCGGGCGGCGCCACCGGGCTGCTGCGCATCCGCGGGAGCTGGAGTGGTCCCGAAGGCCGGCGTACCTCGTTGCCCGTGCTCGTAGTGGGCACGGGGGAGGAGGCGGCAAAGCACGTCTCGCTTCCCGAGCCACGTCAGAGCGCGGACGGCGGCGCCTGGCGCGGCGCGTACATCCTGCGCGCCGAGCTCATCGAGACAGGCGAAAGCCTGGCGCTCGAGCTAGAGGGGGGCCGCCGCTTCCCGATCCCCTCGCCCGCCGTGGCGCCCGTGAGCGCGCCGCGGACGGTCACACCCAGCGCCGAAGCCGGCGAGCCCGGTGGGGAGGTGATCGACCGCGCCGTTCTGGCCGAACGGCGTGTCCGCCGGGCGGAGGAGGCGGAGCAGGCGCAGGCACGGGTCGCGGCCGAGGCGCTCAAGGCCCTTGAAGTGCTCGAGCTGCGCGGAATCGAGCTCGAGCGGCGCATCGAAGAGCTGACGGACGACGCTGCCGGTGAGGAGCTGCGCTCCAAGGTGGCCGCAGCTCGGGCCGAGGCGGTCCGGTTGACGCAGGAGCTCGCTTCGGCGCGCGACACGGGGAGGGCGGAGGTCGAGGCGGCGCAGAACCGGATCGAGCAGGCCGCCGCCGCTCGTGAAGCCGCGATCTCGGCCCGCGCGGAGCGCCAGCGCGTCGCCCTGGTCAGCGCACTCGATTCCGCGGCGGCGATGCGAGAGGCGGTGAGCGGCTGGGCCGCGCGCTTCCGCAGCGCGGAGCTCGCCCGCACGAGTGACGCCGTCCGGCTCGCGGTGCTCGAGGCACGCCGCGACTCACGAGATTCCGATCTGCTCGCGGCCAGGGCGACGCTCGCCGAGCGCGGGCAGGAGCTCGAGAGCCTGCGAGACCAGGCAGGCCTGGCGGCGATCACGATCGAAGAGGCCTATGGGGCGGCTGCCCAAGCTCGCGAAGCTCTGCTCGCGGCCGGCGAGGAGGCGGCTGCGCTCGAGTCCGAGCTGCAGGCGACGAAGATGCAGCTCGACGCCGCCGGCCGGGAACGATCTGAGGAACGGGAGCTTGCTCAGGTCCGTGGCGCCGCGCTAGAAGCGGAGCGGGAGGCGACTGCGCTTCAACGCCGCCTCCTGCAGGAGAGCCGGACCGTCGCCGCGACGGCGCAGGCCGAGCTGCGGGTGGAGCGGGTCGCCAGGGCGACACTCGCCGCCCAGCTCGCCGAAGAGCGAAGGCGTCGTGGGGCGGCGGAATCACAGCGAGATCAGGGGGCAGCCGCAGCGAGTGACCTCAAGGCCTCCGCCGACGCCGCGCGCGAACGGGCGCAGTCCGCCGAGGGTGCGCGCGACGCGCTGGCGGCAGACCTCGCCGCGGCCAGGCGCCGGCTCACAGCGCTCGAGGCGGCTCGCCAGATCCACCCACCGGTTGCACTCGCGACCCCGTCGGTCGACGCGGCCGCGCTTGCCCGACGAGCCATCGCGCTCGGGCCGGCCCGCGGCAAGGTCGACGCTGGACAAGCTGATCCGGCACGGCTTCGGCTCCATCTCGACGCGGCGGCGGCCGCCCTTCGCGCCCGCATGCCGGAGTTGGGTGA